>JAYVLW010000606.1:0-7678 GCA_043759315.1 Myxococcales bacterium | reverse complement strand
AAGCCGATGTACGACTACGTCATCGTCGGTGCTGGATCAGCCGGCGCGGGCTCGCTGCGCTGCTATCGGAGGACCCGAGCGTGACGGTCGCCCTGCTGGAGGCCGGAGGCGCGGACACCGACGACGAGATCCACATCCCGGCGGCGTTCGGCGCGCTCTTCAAGGGCCGCCGCGACTGGGACTTCTCCACCGAGCCGGAGGAGGCTCTCGGCGGGCGGCGGGCGTACCTGCCGCGCGCCAAGGTCCTCGGCGGCTGCAGCTCGATGAACGCGATGGTCTACATCCGCGGGAACCGCGCGAACTACGACGCCTGGGGAGTGCCGGGCTGGAGCTACGCCGAGCTGCTCCCGTACTTCCTGCGTTCCGAGGACAACGCGCGCGGAGCGTCCGAGTATCACGGTGCAGGAGGCCCGCTGGCCGTGAGCGATCCGGAGCCGTCCGACGTCGCGAGGGCATTCGTCGCGGCGACCGCCGCGCGATGCAAGGTCCGCGTCACGGACGACTTCAACGGCGTCGAGCAAGAGGGCGCCGGTTTCTTCCAGGGCACCTATCGCAAGGGACTGCGTGCGAGCACCGCGACCGCGTTTCTCGATCCCATACGCGAGCGCAAGAACCTCACGGTGATCACGGATGCCCTGGCGACCTCGCTCATCGTCGATGGCACGCGCGTCCGCGGCGTCAAGATCCGTCGACGCGGCGTCGAGGAGACGGTCGAGGGGCGAGAGATCATCGTCACCGGCGGGGCGATCGGTACTCCGCACCTGCTGTTGCTCTCCGGGATCGGGCCCGCGGCCGAGCTCCGCGCGGCGGGAGTCGAGTCGCGGCACGAACTCGGCGGCGTCGGCAAGCACCTCGAGGATCACCTGCTGGCCGCGGTGGTGTTCGAGTCCACCACATCGCGCAAGCTGTCAATTGCGAGCCTTCTCGCCTGGATGGGGCGGCACGCGATCTCGAGCGCAGGTCCGTTCGCGAACGCGCCGGTCGATGCGGGCGCGTTCGTCCGCGCGAGCGCGAGCTCGGCACTTCCGGACATCCAGTTCCACTTCACTCCGTGGCGCGTGATCCTGCCGACCGATGCCAAGACCGCGCCGCCGTTCGGGCGCTGCGCCTCTATCCTCCCGGGCCTGATCTACCCGCGTAGCCACGGCGAGGTGCGACTGCGCAGCGCGGACCCGGCGGAGGCTCCGGACATCGACCCACACTATCTCGAGCAGCCAGCCGATCTCGAGCACCTGCTCACCGGCGTCAAGCTGTCGAGAGAGATCGCCGCGACCGCACCGCTCGTAGAAATCCTGGGGCGCGAGGTGTTCCCGGGGCCAGCCGTGGTCTCCGATGACCAGCTTCGAGCGAATATCCGTGCGAGCTGCAACACGATCTTCCATCCGACCGGCACCTGCAAGATGGGCACGGGTCCGCTGGCGGTGGTCGATGCCGAGCTCCGAGTCCACGGCCTGCAGGGGTTGCGGATCGCCGACGCCTCGATCCTGCCGAACATCATCGGCGGCAACACCAACGCGCCGGTAATCATGATCGCGGAGAAGGCCGCCGACCTGTTGCTCCAGGCGAAGTGACTGAGAACGTGTGCTGGCGGCGACGAGCACCGCCAACCCAGGAGAGTGCGTCACGTTGTAGTGACGCTCCGCAGCGGATCGAACCCGAGACGTAAACGCGCAGCGTCACTCCTCCCCGACGAACGCCGACAGCTGCTGGTTCGATTCGTCGACCAGCTGCTGCATGCCGCTCTGCAGACCACGTGCACGCGCGAGGCCGGTGATCACGAGATCGCTGCCGATCAGCGTCAGGATCAGCACGTTGGTCTCGAACGAGAGCGCGGTCGTCAGGATCGTCGAAACTCCGAGCTGGCCGGCGAGCGAGCCAAGTGCGACGAGCAGACACACGCCGAACACGAGCATCGAGACCAGATACGCAGCGCGCGCCTTGGAGACGAGCTTCACCGCGTCATCGTGCGTGGTTGGCTTCGCCAGCCGATAGCCGGCACGCCCGAGGGCGAGCTGCGCGGCCGCGAGCGAGATCATCGCACCGAGATACCAGCCGCTGCCCGTGAGCTGATACGGAACGATCAGCAGCGTGAACACGAACAGCGTGTAGAGCGGAGTCGACAGCACGACGATCCAGCCGGGCCCTGACGTCCCGGGAAACAGCATCTTCGTGACGATGCCGGCGCGGATCGTGCCGGCGAGCAACGACACCGCCTTCGGTGCAAGCGTGAGCAGTGCGTAGATCGCGATCGTCGTCTTGAGCGCGACGACCATCCCGGTGACCGCGGCCGCGTCGACCGCGCTCGGGTCGGCCCAGGCGTCGCCGGCCTGGTTGTCGATCATCCCCTGGAGGATCGCGTCGACCGGTACGAGGAACACGAGGAACGGCGCCGCCATGAACAGCACCCAGGCGCGCATCAGTGAGCGTCGCTGCTTGCGCCAGTGCGTCCAGTTCTTGAGCTGGTACCAGCAGACGACGCAGAGCAGCGCCTCGGCGGCGGCGGGCACGAGCACGATGAAGCGAAGCTGGTCGGGGAAGTCGTCGGAGAACGCATCGTGCAGGCGGAGCGCGGTCAGCGGGATCAGCGCGAACGCGACGAGGAACAGCACCGATCGCCGCCACGCGAGAAACGCCTGAAGATACGGCACCGTGATCGGTGGATTCGCGGCGAGCAGCGCGGCGCGCTCCTTGGGCGAGACCTCTCGCGGATCGATCCGCATCCGCAGCGCGCGCCCGAGCGAGCGCTTGAACATCCCGGTCTCGGCGGGTTGCGGAGCGAAGCCCGGTGGCGCGGCTTGCTGCGGCTGCTGCGGATAACCCTGCTGCGGCGGCTGCGGATAGCCCTGTTGCGGCTGCTGCGGAAAGTGCGGCTGTTGTCCGTAGTGAGGCTGCGCGGGTGGGCCCGGTTGCTGTGGCCAGCCACCGTGCGGTGGTTGACCGGGACCTGGTGGCTTCCCGGAGCCCTGGTTGGACATCTCCGCGAAGGTATCTCAGCTCTCGCAGCGCTGGCGTCCTGTCGTAAAGCGCGTGAACCCGCGCCACCGTCCGTGTCTCGTACGTCCGGAAGGAGCAGCACATCAAGGCTACGACTGAACGCACCGCCCGAGGATCTACTACCGCCTCCGTCCAGGACAGACCGTTGGCCGCGAACAGGTACGCCTTCGTGCCCGACGCCATGATCGCGGTCCCCGAGGCAGGAACCGCGGCATTCCACGCATGCGCTTCGCAGATCTGTGACGTGGTGCCACTCGTGCCGCCGTCGGTCGTCGTTCCTCCGTCGCCGGTGCTGCTCCCACCGTCGCCGCCGCCATCGCCCTGGTCGCTGCGGTCGGTCCCGCCGCCGCCATCGAGCCCAGCTGCGTCATCGTCGCCGGATACCCCGCCACCCGTCGGCGAACCGCAGGCAGCGAGGAGGAAGAGGAGGTGTCGGACCCGCATGGGGGCCGGACGTAGGCGTCAGCGGATCAGTCGCACGGGTAGGGAAGGTTGCGGCAGCCTGACCAGCAGAGGCGCTCGTCTCGCGGAGCTGACCACCAGCCGGGTCGGCGCCTCGCGATAGCCGACCTCGGACGCTCGATCATCGGGCTCGCGCTCGGCGTGACCCTGGACCACGATCGTCATCTCGGGATCGATCGTGTACTCGGTGAGCCGCACGCGCGAGGTCGACGCGATCCGGATCCGCAGCGAATCGTAGAGTCCGCGCTCGGCGGTGGACATCACCGGCGGCTCGGCGGCTCCCCAGCCACCTTTCGACAGCGGCAGCGGCTTGACGACTGGAACCAGCGCCCGAATCCGCGTGTCGAATGGCAACGCGACCCGCGCGCCGTCGGGGATCACCCGTGCGCGTGTGGCTCCGTCGACGAGCAGGAACGGCACTCCCTGATCGCGGCTTCCACGTTCGTACGACGAGAGGTTCCAGCACAGCTCGGTCGCCGAGACCGCCCAGAAGACGCAACGTCGGCCAGTCAGCGGCGCCTCGAGGAGAGGCTCGAGAGGATCGACCACGCCACCGATACAGACCACTCCGCCGTCGGCGACCGCAGCGATCGACAGCGGCTGAGCCCGGGCGAGCTGACGCGCCACGGGCTCACCATGCGTCGTCGGCCACCACAGCCGTCTCCACCAGCTCATCGGTCCGCCGATTCTACGGCGAGCGCGTCCAGCGGGACATCCGCGACATGCTCGCCGTGCGTATACAATAGGGTCGTGGAGCCCCCGTCGCAGCGCGTGAGGCGATGATGGGAGTCCGCGCTCTCTCGCGGATCTCTGCCATCGACAACGCCGTCCCGCCGCGGGTGATCGGTGAGCTCAGGGCGCAGATCATCGAGTCCCACGCGCGGCGATCCGAGATCAGCGACGGCGGAACCCACTGGTACTCCCTCGACGCGCCACCTCGACTGCTGTTCGAGCAGGTGATCCAGCACCTCCGAGGCTTCGTGGCTGGGGGGCACGAGTTCATCGGCGCCGAATGGTGGTTCCGCGCGACGACGACCGACACCGGATTTCCCTTCCACTTCGACCGCGACGAAGGGATCCGGAGCTCGATCGTGTCTCCGGATCTGGCGTCGATCCTCTACCTGAGCAACGCCGGTGGACCGACCGTGATCCTGGACGCAACACCGGCGCGAAGATCGGCCCCGAACGCAGGGATCGCCGTGTACCCGCGGCCTGGTCGGTTTGGCATGTTTCCGGGCACGCTTCTCCACGGCGTCTTGCCCGGACACCCCGGCCCTTGGCCGCGCGTCACGATGCTCGTCAACTGGTGGCGGTCCGTGCCGCGGATGGAACGCGCACCGGAGCAGCTCGATAGCACACCCGCATCCGGTCGCTGGCGCGTCGGCGTGAAACGCGCCAGGACACGCTTCGTTGCGCTCGAGTCAATCGATCCATCCAGGTTGCTGGCGAAGGCGGCGTGGCGCGATCTCATCTCCAAGCAGGCCGCGTACAGGTAGCTGGCGCGTGAGGCGCAAGGTTTGCCGGCCCGCAGGGGATCCAGATCGCCTGCACGATCCAGGAACATGACACTCTGCGGTGGTGGCAAGCACACCGGCAGGAGCGTCGATGATTCGAAGATACAGCGGAGACAAGAGGAGCATCGAAGCGCGGACCGGCGACAACGGCCGGACATGGTCCGTGAAGCTCTTCGATAACGGGCGGCTCACGGAGTTTTCGGGCGGAACGCTCGCCGAGGTCGACGCCCTGGCCAAGAAGCACCAGATGACGCTCAACGTTAGCAAGTGAGCTCGCAGGCCCCGGCGCGCGCTCAGAACATCACGGGGAGATCGATCTGAATGGCCGTGCACGGAGATGCCCGGGTGAATCGCCACATGCGTGCCAAGCCGCAGGTGCGCGCGCATGCCGAGCGTGAGCGTGAGCGTGTCGACGCTGGCAGCGGACGCGGGGACGTGCGCACCGGTCATCGCGTCGAGCGCGGTCGGGCGAGACAGGCAGCGCTGATAGCGAACGTCGCCACCGAAGGAGAGGTGCGAGCCGAGGAAACGGTCCAGGGGACTAGGTCTCGCCGGATCGTTCTGAGCGCCTCGACTCTGGATTGTTGGTTTCGCCGCTGCGTCTCTTGCGGAACATCTGGTCCGAGATCGCATCTTCCAGCTCGAGCTGGCCATGGTTCTTGGAGATGAAGGTGCTGACGCCCAAGCTCGAGGCCAAGCTGCGATTCGCCGGCTGATCGTGCGAGGACACCATGATCACCCTGGCTTCTGGAGACAACCCCAGCATGTTCTTCTCCATGAGGATGTCGACACCGCTGCCGTCGCCCAGCTTGAGATCGAGGAAGATCAAGTCGTAGGTCCTGGAGCGAAGCCCGATCACGGCATCGGCGACCGACGATGCGACGTCTACGGTGCTGGTCGGCGAGGTTTGCTTGACGCACGCGCGAAGCAACCCGAGCATGTCGGGGTCGTCGTCGACGATCAGCACGAACGCCGGCGGCGGGTTGGCCTGGGCTTGCCCCATCCATCGCCGAATCGCGTTGAGCTGGCCACGCACGGCCGCCATCGATGCGGGGCGCTCATCCGGTTCTTTCGACAGTAAGGCCACCACGAGGTGGTCGAGGCGCGGCGGGATGCTCGGGCGCAAGGTCGAAGGCCGTGGAGCTACCTGTGCGAGGTGCTGATGGGCAAGATCGAGTGTCGTGCTCGCGTCGAACGGTAACTGTTTGGTCAGCAGCTGAAACGCGAGGATCCCCAGCGCATAGAGATCGACCAGGTGCGCATCTCCAACTTCGAGGTCGCCGCGCAGCGTCTCCGGGGCCACGTAGTGCAACGTGCCCGCGATCTCGTCCACCTCGGCGGCCCCGCGTTCCTGAAGGACGATGCCGAAGTCGAGCAGGATGACGCGGTCACCCGGCGCGAGCATCACATTCGCCGGTTTCAGGTCGCGATGGACCAGTCCGTTTCGGTGAAGGTAGTCGAGGGCGTCCGCGATCGCATCGAGGAGGTCGAGGCAGTAGATGACCGAAAGCGGCTCGGGGCGCATCAAGCGGGTCTCGAGGGATCCGCCCTCGATCAACTCCATCGCGAAGTACTCGTGCTCGCGGTACTTGCCGCGGTGGAAGATCTCGACGATCGCTGGGTGGCGGAGTGCCGCGAGGGTCCTCGCCTCCGCATCGAAGCTCCCGTCGGGACGCTTCGTGATCTTCAGCGCGATGCGGCGCCCGAGGCCGAGGTCGAAGGCCTCGTAGACCTCCCCCATCCCACCCTCGGCGATCTTCCGCCGTATCTCGAAGACGCGGTCGACCACTTCTCCCGGCGAGAGCAGGTCGCCGGTGATCGGAGCGCCGGGTTCCGTCGGCGCGCTCGAGATGGTCGGACGGTCGTTCACGAGATGGCTCGATCGTGCGTACAGCAATCCCGCCTCCAGATCAGAACATGCCGCTGATCTTCTCTCCGATGCCCCCGGGGAGTTTGCCCGCGATTCCGCTCTTCTGCAAAAGGGCCACGGCATCCCCGGCGTGATCCTTGAGGAACGCAACGACCTTCTCTGCGGTCGCTTTATCGATTCCGACCTTCTCGACCATCTTGTTGATGAAGTCTTCCATGCTGCACGGTCGTAGCACCCTGCGTGCCACGCCAAGCGTGCGAGGGTGCTCGCGGGGGGAGCGTGCAAGATCGCCACATGGGGCAGGGCGGTGGACGCGTTCGCCGGCCTGTTAGACACCGTGGTCGTCGCGAAGCGCAGCGGGGCACTTCGAGGTCATCGTCTGAACGGTCCAGGGGAACGACTCCGGGCCTGGGATCGCGCTCCAGCGGGCGGTAGACTCGACTGTGATGCGTAGTCCGACGGCCCTGGCCCTCGCGCTGTCCGCGTGCGGGCGCCTCGGCTTCGGGACGGAGCAAGCGAGCTCCGCAGATGGCGCCGAGGTTGATGGCGCGCTCGGCCTGTGGTCTGCGCCGCAGCCGCTGTCCGAGCTCAACTCCAGCGCCAACGGAGATGACGATCCGACGCTGACCGGAGACATGCTGGAGATCTTCTTCGACTCCTCGCGCCCGCCCGCGAGCGGCGGCGACATCTTCACGGCCCGACGGTCCAGCGTGAGCGCTCCGTTCGGTGCCGTGACCATCGTTGCCGAGCTCGCCTCGGCGCGCGACGACACGACCCCCGACGTGTCGTCCGACGGACTCACGATGTACTTCTCCAGCGATCGAGCCACGTCGGGAAA
>JAYVLW010000605.1:0-6296 GCA_043759315.1 Myxococcales bacterium | reverse complement strand
CAACGAGCAGGAGATGCCCGACCCGAATGCCAGCCAGCTGACGGTCAAGGCGAAGGTCGGCGGCGACTTCGAGTTCGATGACGGCAACGGCAGCCCGATCACGGTGCCGTCCGCCGATCTCCTGCGGACGCTCCGCCCGAAGCTCGAGGCGATGAACACGGGCAACGAGAAGGTGGTGTTCGTCGACTTCGAGCCCGCCGTCCCCTGGAAGGACGTCGTGGGCACCATGGACACCATCCGCAGCCTCGCGGCGGACGTGAACCACGACGAGATCAAGGTCGCGCTCAAGGTCAAGGAAGAGCCAGGACCCTAGGCGTCGGGTCCGGGTCGACTGGAGGCGGCGGTTGGTTCGACTGCCGTTTCGTCGTTTCGGGCTGCGGCGCGAGAGCATCACGGGGTGTCGCAGCCGTGCGCGATCTGGTCGGTTCCGGCGCCCTGCGACACACGATGCTCCCTGGTCCTCGCCGAGATCGGGTGACCTGTCACGTCGCGTGATCGGGTCGTCGTTCCGACGAGAGATCCGGTGGTGTTACACACCTTGGAACTGCTTGACAACTTTGACGCTCGATTAGTACAAGCGGGCGGATCTTGCGCCGCTAGCCATCGACCGGGAGCGAACAGACTATGAACACTGTGCTGAAGCTGATGTGTGCGGTGCTCGCGACGACGACCGTCGTGGCGGGCTGCACGGACTACCAGAGCTCGACGAGCCTCAACCCGGACGGACCTCCCATGGTCCAGCAGGTGCGGTTCCGCGAGAGCTACAAGAACACCAGCGGAAGCCTGAGCGAGCGGCGCGTGTTCGGCTTCGGAACCCACCCGGATGCGCTCGAGGCGATGGCGCACCCGGTGACGTCGGCGCGCGTGAAGGGCAATGCCTTCCGCGTGATCATGGACGAGCTCCTCGTCGGCAATAACCTCGAAGAGGTCGGCTGCCGCGCGAACATCGACGGCGATGCCTACTCGCGCGTTCCCGCCGGCTCGACGCCCGACGACATCGCGCGCTGCGCGAGCGCGCAGGACGTGCTCCCCAGCACGTGCAAGGGCACCCACGCGGTCTGCATCTGCGACCTCGACGCGGGTTGCCCGGTGGCGAGCGTTCCCCCGATCATGGTCCCGAAGGGCGGCCCGGTCGGCGTCGATGACAAGAACCAGGACGGCGCCGCGGACGACACCCGGCTGATCCGCGACTCGATCGGCATCAAGTGCGGCGCGATCCCCGTCCCGATCGATCTGGACATGAGCTACTGGAACCCGTCGGGCAACCAGCAGGTCCCTGCGATGGGCGGCTTCGACGCCCTCGGCCCCGCGATCGTCCTCGTTCCGCAGATGGGCCTGCCGTCGAACATCGACTGCCAGCTCGTGTTCGCGTCGGACGTCGTCGACAAGCAGAACATCCAGGTGTGCGCGCCGCCGAACGGCGACATCGCCTCGGACTGCACGCCGGGTGACACCTCGAAGGTCGCGTTCAAGACCGAGCCGATGATCTTCGACCCCGGCTTCATGTCGGGCGTGACCGGCCTCAGCCGCGTCGACCCCGTCGTCCTCCAGGGCATCACGACGCTCAACCCGACCTCGGTCAACGGCATCACGATGACCCAGGCCGGCGCCGCGTTCACCGCGTTCACGGTCACGATCACGAACATGGGGGCGACGCTCGTCGTCACCCCGATGGGCGCCGGCTTCGCGGCGAACACGCTGTACACGCTCACCGTCACGAGCGGGGTGAAGGACACCTTCGGCCAGTCCACGCCGGCCCCGATCACGATCACCTTCACCACGGGCGCCTGAGGAGGATGACCATGTCAACCAAGAGCATCATTCTCGCAGCCACCCTGGGGAGCGCGCTTCTCGGCGTCACCCTGTTGACCACCACCAGCGCCTACGCGCAGTCGCAGACCAGCGGCGCGATCCAGGGCTCGGTCGTGGACTCGAAGACCGGCGAGAAGCTGCCGGGCGTCACCGTGATCGCGACGTCCCCGTCGCTCGCGCAGGCCCAGACGGCGATCACCGACGAGAACGGTCAGTACAAGATCACCGACCTCCCGCCGGGCGACTACCTCGTCACGTTCTACTACGCGGACATCACACTCGAGCGTGGCGGCGTCGTCGTCGGCATCGGCAAGTCGACGCCGGTGTTCCAGAAGCTGAACCAGGCGCAGGCCGGCGGCGAGGTCGTGAAGATCACCGACACCGCCCCGACGATCGATCCCACGTCGACGACGCAGGGCATCACGATCGACAAGAACTACATCAAGAACATCCCCGTTCCGGGCCGCACGTTCGAGTCCACGCTCGGCGCCGCTGCCGGTTCGCAGGGCGATGGCGTCGGCGTCTCGTTCTCCGGTTCGTCCTCGCTCGAGAACCAGTACTACGTCGACGGCGTCAACACGACGGGTCTGACGTTCGGTACGGTCGGCTCGCCGGTCATCAACGACTTCATCGAGGAGATCGAGGTCATCACCGGTGGGTACAACGCCGAGTACGGTCGCGCGACCGGCGGCGTCGTCAACGTCGTCACCAAGTCCGGCTCCAACGAGTTCAAGGGCTCGGTGTTCGCCTACTTCCAGCCCGGCGCCCTGACGGCTGCAGCGGAGCGCACACCGCGCAACGCTGCGACGATCGACGCGACGTCCAACCTCGCCTACACCGGCGATTTCGGCTTCGAGCTCGGCGGTCCGATCATCAAGGACAAGCTGTGGTTCTTCGTCGGCCTCGCGCCGCAGTTCCGCAAGTCGGACGTCACCCGCACCACGAAGCGCCAGACCGACTGCCGCAAGCTCCAGGCCGACGGCAAGCTCTCGACCTGCAACGCGGCGCTGGTGTCTGCCGGCGGTAACGCGGACGGCACGCCTGACGTGGACCCGAAGACGGGCTTCTTCGTGACCGACGATCTCGACACCGAGACCCGCAGCAACACGGTCCAGGCGCTCAACGTCCTCGGCAAGATCAACTTCGCGGCCACCCCCGAGAACCAGGGCCAGCTGACGTTCCAGGCGCTCCCGGGCAGAGCAGAGGGGCCCGGCATCTACGGCCCGGCCACCAGCGGCTCCAAGGGCGGGCAGCTGACCACCGACATCTCCGGCAAGTGGACGAGCAAGTTCAACGACAACAAGACCGAGGTCGAAGCGGTCATCGGCTGGCACCGCGACAAGGTCTCGGACGATCCGTATGACCCGGCGCAGGCCGATTCGCCGCTCCAGGTGCTCGTCGGCGGAAGCTTCGGGAACATCGCGCCCGGGTTCTCCGCGGAGACCCCGGCCACCGTCAACGGCTGCAAGGACGGCGACGCGAACTCGTCGGATCCTTACCCGTTCCTCGCCGACAACTGCCCGATGGGAAACACGCCGTACTTCATCGGCGGTCCGGGCGCGATCCGGAACGATATCGAGCAGCGCCGCGCGGCCAAGCTCTCGCTCACCCAGCGCGTCAAGGCGGCGGGTAGCCACGAGTTCCGCGCCGGCATCGATGTCGAGGACAACACCTCCGACAAGACCCGCCTGTACTCGGGCGGCCGGTACATCCAGAACTACATCAGCCAGGGCTTCATCCTCGTCGATCGCTGGGTCACGCTCCTCGGTCGGAAGGGCTCGCCCGCGGCGATGAACAACACCGACCCGCGCTTCAACGATCGTTGCAGCACGGCGGATCCGGACCCGAACTCGATGGGCGGCAACGTCGAGTTCGTGTGCGACTACACCTCGGGCATCCTCGGCACCCCTGGCACCCGCGTCACGGGCAACACGCTGAACTGGTCGGCGTACCTGCGTGACAGCTGGCAGATCCAGCCGAACCTGACCCTCAACGCCGGTATCCGGTACGAGGAGCAGCGCCTCCGGTTCGCGGACTTCCTGCAGAACAAGACCGATGCCCTCACCGGTGAGGAGCTGGGCACGAACGCGATGAGCATGAAGGGCATGGTCGCCCCGCGCGTCGGTCTCCTCTACGACTGGACGAAGGAAGGCCGCTCGAAGATCTACGCTCACTGGGGCCGGTTCTACGAGTCGATCCCGATGGACATCAACGACCGCTCGTTCGGCGGCGAGGTCAACTTCGAGCAGCAGTTCTCTCCGAGCCAGTGCGGCGCGGCGGACCCCCGCTTCGGCGGCATGAACGGCGCTGCTCGCAACGGCGAGAACTGCCCGTCCGACATGCCCGCGGCCAACGAGCAGCTGATCGGCGCGAGCGGCACGCTCGTCGCCCCCGGCATCAAGCCGCAGTACATGGACGAGATCATCGCGGGCTTCGAGTACGAGATCCTCGACGATCTGAAGATCGGCGTGGCGTACAAGAATCGCCGCCTCGGTCGCGTGATCGAGGACGTGTCGACGGACGGCGCGAACACGTACATCATCGCGAACCCCGGCGAGTGGTCCTCCTCCGAGGAGACCAAGCTGATGGACCGCATCGCTCGCACGGATGACGCGACCGAGAAGGCGCGCCTCGAGAACCAGCTCACCCTGTTCCAGGGCATCCGCGTGTTCGACAAGCCGCGGCGCGACTACAACTCGCTCGAGTTCACGCTGACGCGCCGGTTCTCCAAGAAGCTGTACGTCCAGGGCTCGTACACGTACTCGAAGACCGAGGGTAACTTCCCCGGTCTGATCTCGTACGACAACGGCCAGATCGACCCGAACATCTCGTCGCAGTACGACCTCATCGAGCTCCTCGGCAACCGCGTCGGCCCGCTGCCGCAGGATCGCCCGCACTACATCAAGCTCGACGGGTATTACACGTTCGACCTCAAGAAGGCGGGCAACATCACCGTCGGTACGCGCCTCCGCGCGCTGTCCGGCGTTCCGATCAACGCCCTCGCCGGTCACTACCTGTACGGCGCGAACGAGTCGTTCCTCCTGCCGCGTGGCCAGATCGGCCGCACGGACTTCGAGCACAGCCTGGATCTCCGCCTGATCTACGCGCGCCAGCTGTCGAAGGGCATGCAGCTCGAGTTCTTCGTCGACCTGCACAACATCTACAACCGCCAGGGTACGGCGGGCGTGGACGACAACTACGCCCCGCGCGTGAAGCTGTCGGCGCCGAACTCGACCTCGGGTACGTCGCAGAACGCGAACCCGGTGTCCGGTGGAACCTACCAGGACCTGATCTGGGTCAAGACCATCGACCGCAGCGGTAACGAGAACGCCACCCCGATCGGCAAGAACCCGAACTTCCGCAACACGACCGGTCGTTACTCGCCGCTCAACGCGAACTTCGGCATGCGCCTGAACTTCTGAGTTCCCGTAGCTGAGTCACTCGCACGCCGGCCGGGCAACCGAGCCGGCGTTTCGTATTCTGGGGCTACGGCTTCGGGACGCCGTAGAACACCGACGAGATGAACTGCGTCGGGTGGTGGTGGCGGAACCCGAGCGTGTAGTCGAGGTCCAGCGACGCGAGGAACTCGGGGAGCTCGAACAGGTCGGCCGGCTTGTGGTACGCGGCGATCGAGAGCTTCGGGCGGTTCGCGGCGAGGGTCTTGCGGGCGCCCTGAAGCGCGCGCAGCTCGGCGCCTTCGATCTCGAGCTTGATGAACGTGGCATCGGGCGAGTCGTCGTCGATGGTGGTCACCGGGACGCGGGTGGCGCCGTTCGCTCGTGGCTCGACCATTCCCGAGTCCACGAGGTGGGCGCCGAGCGGCGACCAGAACGGATCGCGGAGATCCTCGTCGGCGTAGAAGTCGGCCTGGAACTCGAGCGTCGTGCGCTCGGACCACAGGCCGGCGCCGTGGAGGCGGATCTTCGCGGCCACCTCCTCGCCGAACCGCTGGCCGATGACGCCGCGGGTCGCCTTGCACTTCTCGAGGAACGCGGGCTGGGGCTCGTAGACGTCGAGCCGCCGGAACTTGCCGCGGGTGGCGCGCGCCATCTGGATCATCGACACGCCATCGAACGCACCACCGTCGACCAGGATGTCGGTGGGGCCGAGCTCGATGAACCGCCGGTCGTGCTGGTACGCGAAGTAGCCGAACACCTGGGCGTCGATCCGGTCGTCCTCGTCCTTGCGGTACGCGGGCGCGTCGCCGACGGTGACGGCCCGCAGGAAGCTCGGGTTGCGCGTCAGCCGGAAGTTCAGCGCCGAGTAGAAGCTGAGGCGCGAGAACGGCTCGTCGAGCATGGCGGCCACCCGCTCCAGGCGGTCGCACGAGGTCAGGACCTCGTCGAAGAACGCGACCGAGAAGTGCGCCCACGGCTTGGACGCCGGGACCCCCTCGGCCCGCGCGAGCCGCTCCATCTGCAGGAGGCTCACGCACGGTGCGTCGAAGCACGTGGCGACAGCATAGAAGTGGTCGTAGTCCTCGG
>JAYVLW010000604.1:0-13804 GCA_043759315.1 Myxococcales bacterium | reverse complement strand
GGGAACGCACATCCACTTGCTCGTCGAGGCCGATGGCAAGACGGCGCTCGCGCGCGGCATGCAGGCGTTCCAGATCTCGGCGGCGAAGCGGATGAACGCGGTGGTGAAGCGGCTCGATCCGGAGACGCAGCAGCCGGTGCGCCGCAAAGGGAAGGTGTTCTCGGACCGTTATCACGCCGAGGTGATCAGGAGCCGAAGGCAGGCGCGCCACGCGCTCGCGTACGTGCTGAACAACTGGCGCAAGCACCGGGAGGACAGGGCGGTGGGCTGGAAGGTCGATCCGTACTCGTCGGCGCTCGCGTTTCGCGGCTGGAAGGCGTTCGCCGATCCTGCGTTCGCGTGGACGGTTCCGGCGAAGTACGAGCCGCTGGTCGTGTGGGAACCGAGAACGTGGCTGCTGCGCGAGGGCTGGATGATGTACGGCCGCCTCGATTTCCGCGAAGTGCCGGGCGCACCGAAGCGTGGGCAGCGCGCCCGAGAGCGAAGCAGTGAACGCCACGCCCGTGCTGCTGGCCGTGGATGACTGTCTCGTCCGTTCAGATGCCTCTGGCTTGAGCGGCGGGACGCCGCGTCTCAGACCAGCGTGCCGACCGCGCCACCGAACCTGGTGTGTTTGCCGAGCGGTCGCGACTTCGATCCACGCACGCCCTGCCGTTCGCGGTCGGCGGACTGGCGGTGGTCGTCCACGACGAGCGCACCGAGCGACTGCAAGCCAACGTCCCGCGGTCGCACGGCCACTGTACGGTCTTCCCGCCGGAGACCCCTGCCTTTCGTCGAGCAGGCCACTCCCCAGGCTGAAACCAACTCGAACAGCCCCTCGATGCAGCCTTCATCCGACGGCGTTGTCGGGGTTGGTGCTCGTCGGAAAGGCGGGGATTGTCGCCGAATCCTCGCTCCTGCACAGGCTCTGCCCCTGCCGCAGAACGCTACAGGCGCCGGACGTCTTCGTGCACTCGGTCCATCAGGTACGTGCCGCGAGGGCGGCACTCGCATGTCGACAGGCGCCGTGGAGTTCGGCGAAGCTTGCTCCAAGTTCCAGAGCTTCGGGTTGTTGTGGTTGGTGGTGGCGATCGGAGTTGCCTCCTGTACGTCGCCCAACCCGCGTTCATGCGCCGATGGGTTGTGCACGGACCAGGCGCTGCCGTTCTGCGACGAAGATGGAAGCTTCGCGGGCGTCCCCCAGACGTGTATCGCCGTCGACTGCACGCCGGACTCGTTCGTGCGCTGTCTCGGCGATCGAGCCGTGAGTTGCAACTCGACGGGCAACGACTACGAGTTCGACAATTGCCCGAACGGATGCAACGACGCGACCGGCTGCCGCACGTGCTCGAGTAGCGACCAGTGCACCGCGAGCGCGCCGATCTGCGATGCGAGTGGGAGCTGTCGCACGTGTGCCAAGGATGATGAATGCTCGAGCCTCGTCTGCGAGGCGGGTTCGTGTGTCGCTGAGGCGGGAATTCTCTACGTCTCGCCGGGTGGTTCTGACAACTCCGCATGCAGCCGGGCCGAACCTTGCAGCTGGGTTCGCGGACTTGGGCTTGCTCGCGGTGGCGGTGTGCCACCGTTGATAAGAATGCTGCCAGGAACCTACGTCCAGGGGATTTTCCTGGAGCAAGCGACGAGCGCACCACTCAGGGTTGTCGGAACGGGCGCCCTTATCGCTGCCCCCGTGGGTCTGAGCATCACGAACGGAGCGTCGGTAGTCCTCCGGGGGGGTTCCATTTCCAGCACCCAGACGGCGATCCTTTGTGGGGCCAGCGGTCAGCCGGAGGCAAAGGCAACGTTTCGAGATGGTGTACTCGCGGCCGTGTCCACTTCGGCGGAGCTCGTTCGCGTGGAAGAGTGCGCGATAGAGATCTCCGGTTCTGACCTTCAGATGAATGCAAGCAATGGAACTGGCGTGTTACTGACTACCAACGGTCGTTTCGGCGGAGATCGCCTGCGAGTCAGCGGCAGTGCGGATGGGGCAATCGGTGTCGGCGGTGTCGGTTCGCGCATGTCGTTCGGCCTCACCAATTCGCTCCTCGAAGGTGTTGGGCTCGTGTTCCAGGCCACCGATTCAGCGGACCCCGGCTCGTACGCTGCCTTTGCATACAACACGTTCGTGCTGAAACCGGGTAGTGCACTCGGTTGCTCGGGAGGTTTCGGTTCAGCTCACCGAACGATGATTCTGGACAACAACATCATCAGCGGCGCGAACGTTCTCGACGTTGTGGAGGGCAATACGTGCGTGGTCCGCAGCAACGTCTTGTTCCCTTCAGTTGGCCGCCCCGCCAACGTCACGGCTCCGCCACTGTTCCAAGACGGGGCGAATCGCAATTTTCACCTGATGCTTGGAAGTCCAGCTATCGATGCCGCGACGGCGACACCTTCCAATCCGGGCGTGTCCGCGGACCTTGATGGGGTTTCTCGCCCGCAGGGCGCGAAGCCGGACATCGGTGCGTTCGAACGCGTTCCGTAGCCAGTTCAGGGGATACCACCGGGAACGTCCGTACACTGCGTGATGCTCGCGTTCTGGGATGGATAGCGATAGAGGCCGGTGAAGCACATCTCCTCGTTCGTGCCGTCGCCAAACCGGACCTGCCCGCTGGTCGCAGGATTGTCATAGCCGCATGTCACCCGGATCCGGTCGCCTTGCAGCACTGACACCTCTGCCGCCGGTTTGTAGTACCTCTGCTCGTTGAAATCGTAGGGCTGATCATGAAGCACCGTGGTCACTGCTGTCGGGCCTGAACCACGGATGAGCTCCAGCTTCGAGTGGATGGCGATCTTGTGCATGTGCGGCCAATACGCGAACAAGGTGTACGGCGTCTGAACCGTGCAGCCGCCGACGGCGTCGTGTTTGCCCGGGTCAATAGCAAAAAGGAGCGTCCCGGCGAACACCATCTCCGCGAGCATCGGCGGCGCGGTCGGGGAGGTCTTGATCAGGATCGCCGAGTCGCCGGCGAGCACGTTGTCGGTCGCGTTGAACAGGTGGAGGTTGAGGTGGATCTGCGTGCCGGCCGCGATCTTGAGACCGACGTTGGTGGGGAAGTCGAGCGGGTCGGTGCCCACACCACTCGCGTAGAGCATCGGGCGGCCGATCGATCCGACCTGGCAATCGAACTCGCCATCGGGACCCGCGGCGTTGCCAGCCGAGATCGAGAGCACCGTGTGGTGCGTGCCCGATGGCGCCTGGGCGACGATGTTCGTGACGTAGGTGTCGGTCGGCACGGTGTAGCGAATGCAGCGATAGGTGTCGGTCGCGCCCGCGGGCAGCGACCACGTGCGGCCGACCAGGCGCGTGAAGCCCGGTGGCAGCGGCGGCGCGTCGGGCAGACCGGCGGGCGCATCGATCGGCAACACGTCGTCGCCGGTGTTGCTACCTCCATCACTTCCGCAGCCAAGTACAAACACGGCGAGGACAGCGGCGAAACTACGCATCCCGGGAGCATGCCGAATCGCCACGGCGCTGTCTCGGATGATCCAGCCATGGCTGGATGTAGGTGTGGTGGAATTCTCAGCGAGCGCCGCTCAGTAGCGCGATCAGTCGTCGTCGCTGTGGCCGGTGAGCTTGAGCTTGTTCTTGGCGGCCTTGGCCAGCTTGCTGCGCGGGCGCTCGTCGATGATGCCCTGAAGGAGCTCGGCGCCCAGCTCCTCGTTGGAGCCATCGCCGGACTCGAGGAGGCGGAAGCCGAGGGCGTAGAGGGCCTCGTCGGAGACGTCTTTCTCGCGGGCGAGCTGCTTCGCGACGGGGTAGCCCTTCGCGGCGAGGCGGCTGAACTGCTCGAACACGGGATCGTCCGTGCGCGTGGTGCGGATCAGGCCCTCGCCCGCGGCCTCGAGAGAGAGCAGCGCGAGGAAGAACCGCTGCTCGTCGTCGATCGCGGTGTCGATGTCGGCGCGCGAGCGGAGCAGGGGCTTGAGGCTGCCGAACGCCTCGACGGACTTGCCCTGCTTGCGCAGGCGCTTCGCGCGCTCGAACAGGAGCTCGACATGGATGGCCGGCGCGACGTCGGCGATCAACTCGGCGAGCACGCGCTCGAGCACGATCTGGTCGGCGGTCGCCTTGCCCTTTCCGTGGAGGTCCATGTATTCGCGCACGCGCTCGGCGAGCTCGCCGATCGCCTGGTTCGAGACGTTGCCGCGGTGCGACCGGAGCACACCGGCGTAGCGGCGCGCGGCCTGCTCGTCCTTGGTGGCGAGGAGGGCGCGGGTCACGGGGAGCACGGACTCGGGCGCCTTGGACAGGCCGCGGGCCGCCGCGTCGCGCGCAGTGGGCTCGTCGCCTCCGAGCGCGTCGACGAGGGCCTTGACGGCGGAGGCGCCGCCGCCGGCGGGCATGCGCTCCATGGCGAGCTTCTGCGCGGCGGGGTTCTTGGACTTCGCGAGCCCGGCGAACAGCTTGGCCTGGGCCTCGGGGATGCGGGCGCCACGCAGCGTATCGACCGCGGACTGCGCCACGGCGTGGTCCTCACCATCGGCGAACTCGATCAGCGCCTCGATCACCTTCTCGGTGCCGCGCGCCTCGCTGGTGGCGACGATGCGGCGCAGGCCGGCGATGGCGGCGAGCCGGATCGGGCGCGGCTCCTCGGGATCCGCGTACTTGAGCAGGAGCGACTGGGTTGCGGGGCGGGCGAGGTAGCCGATCAGACGGAGCAGGGCGCCGAGCTCGGCCATTCCCTTCGCCACGTCCGGATCGCGCATCGGATCGGCCGGCACGTGGTGGCCGTTGGTGCCGCTGGGCTTGCCGCCCTTCTTGGTCTTGGACTTCTTCGCGTCCTTCGCCGCGAGCTTCTCCGCGCTGGCGGCGGCGTGCTGGGCGCGCGTCCACGCCTTGCCGAGCTCGCGGTTGGCCTCGCTCGCCCGCTCGACGGCCGACTTCTCGACCTGGTTGCCAAGCTTGTCGTTGCCCTGATCGAGCTCCGCGCGCACGAGCTGGAGTGCCTGCTCGCCGAACTCGCCGTCGGAGAGCTGATCGAGGACCGCGTCGATCGCGGGCTGGGTGCCGCGGCGGAGGAGGAGCTGCGCCATCACGCGGCGCGCGGAGATCGGCCCGCTCGCGATCTCCTTGCGGAGGGTGCCCTCGGCGGCGGCGCCCTGCTGCGCGAGCACCTGTGCGGCGCGCTCGGCGAGAGCCTCGTCGTCGCCGTGGAGGAGCGGGACGAGCTTCGCGGAGATGCCTCCGGCGCCCATGTCGGCGAGGCCTTCGAGCGCGATGCGACGGACCTCGCCATCGTCATCCGCGAGCCGCTCGGTCAGCGCCGACTCGACGGCTTTGTCCCCCTTGCCGACCGCGGCGAGGACGGTCGCCGCCGCCGCGCGCAAGGCGACCCGCTCGGACTCGAGCAGGTCGATGATCGCTCCACCTAGGTTCCTGGCCATCGTGGAGGAACCTACTCACCAGCGCCTCGACAGTAAAGTCAGATCCCCCGCTCGAGGCGCTCGATCAGCTCCAGCTTCTGCTCTTCCTCGATCGGCAGGCCCGCCAGCTTGGCAGCGGTCTTGGCCCACGGGTACTCGATCCGGCGGAACTCGAGGTCATCGCCGTCGGTGAGGACGTAGGAGGCCCGGTTGTCGCCCAGCCGGCGGGGCTGCCCGACGCTGCCCACGTTGACCGCCATCTTCACCCCGCCGAGGTTGTGGAGGACGCAGGGCTGCTTCGGGACGAAGAAGATCGAGGTCCGCCCGACGAAGGTGTGGACGTGGTGGCGCTCGATGCCCTGGTAGAAGTCGAACAGCTCGTGGTTCTCGTAGGCGGTGAGCACCGCGGGGACGTGCGTGTGGCCGTTGAAGCCGTGCAGCGCCCTGAACTCGGCGAGGAACTCGGTGATCCGCTCGTCGATCTGGCGGTTGAACACGACGTACTGGCACTCGTGGGCGGGCCACACGTACTGCGCCGTCGGGCTCCCCGCAGAGGCGTGGACGAAGTGGCGCTGATCGATGACCTTCGAGGCGTGCGCCGGGCCGCCATCCGCGGCGATCTTCGCACGCAAGGTCTCCCACACCGCGGACTCGGCGAGCAGCGGCAGGCTCCACCGCAGGATGTCGGAGTCCTCGTGATCGTCGTCGGGGGTGACCACGTACTCCTCGTGGTTGCCGACGAGCCACACCTCGGCTGCCTCGCTGACGCGCTCGAGGCACGCGACGGGATCGGGGCCGTAGTCGATGACGTCGCCGAGCACCGCGATGGTCTCGGCACCCTGCGCCGCGGCGTCGGAGAGCACGGCCTCGAGCGCCTCGAGGTTGCCGTGGATATCGGAGAGCACGGCCCACAGCGTCCCCATCGGGCTAGCGTCGCACAGGATTCAGGCCGCGGAGGCGCCGATCATCCAGCCGATGACACCGGCCACGGTCACGGCGGCGCCGACGAGACTCGGGCCGGTCTTGCGCAGCAAGAGGCCGATGCCGGCAAGGAAGCACGCGATCCCGAGAGCGAACAGCGCGACGGCGCCGCGGCTCGGTCCGAGATCGCGCGCGAGCCTCGCGGTATGAAACGCCTTGCGCGCGGCGGCGTCGGCGCCACCAGCGAGCGCGCCCTCGGGATCGCGCGACGCGAGCTCCGCGATCGCGGCGTTGGCCGTGGCGAGGTCCCTGGCGTGCGGCGTCCACAGTCCCCGTGTGGCGAGCGCGGCGGACCGCACGGCCCGCCAGGCGGCGAGCGCATGGCGGTGATCCTTCCCGGCGAGCTCGAGCAGGCGCGCGTAGGCGTCGTCGACGTGGCCCGCGACCGGCAGGTACCAGCGCGCCGCGGTCTCCCAGCGCTCGATCGCGAGGTCGAGGTCGCCCGCGGCGGCGGCCACATCGCCGGCGGAGAGCGCGGCACGTCCGGAGACGATCACGCGCGAGGCGAGCGCGCCGAGCACCGCGATCGCGATCGCCAGTGGGAGCAGCGCGCGCTTCACACGAAGTCCCGGCGGTGGAACAGCAGCGCGGCGAGCGCGAGCAGGCCGACGATCCAGCCCAGGCCGTGCAGGCCGGAGGCAGCGACGTAGCTCCACGACACGAAGTCCGCGTGCACGCTGACGTGATCTCCACCGACGGTGCGCCCCGAAACCGCGAACAGGTGGAGGTCCGGGACGATCTCGAGGGTGATCTTGGTCAGGGTACGGATCCACGGCGCGGCGGTCCTCGCGGCGGCCTCGACGTCGGGCGTCAGCCGGCCGATCACCCACATCGCGAGCGCGAAGATGCCCGACATGAACGGGGTCGAGAACGACGAGAAGAAGATCGCGATGGCGGCGACCGTGAGCACCTCGAACCAAGCGAGCACCGTCGCCTGCAGCACCGCGGCCGAGATCGCGACGCCCTGGATCGCGAGCGTCACGGCCATCGCGAGCGCGAACAGGCCGACGAGCACCGTGAGCACGAGCGCCATGCCCGCGTACTTGCCGATCACGAACTCCCACCGCTCGATCGGCTTGGATACGATCGCGTGGATCGTTCGGCGCTGGACCTCGGTGTAGAGCAGGAACACGCCGAGGAAGATCGCGGTCAGCGAGCCGAACAGCGACATGCCCATCAGGCCCACGTCGCGCGCGACCCGGGCTTCTTCGTGCGTGGCCATCTGGCCGAGCACGATCGATAGAAGGTTCAACCCGACGACGACGACGATGATCCCGTAGAGCACGCGGATCCGCGCGGCCTCGCGGAACGTGTTGAGGGCGATCGCCCAGATCCGGCCGATCACGACGCGGCCTCCTTGTCGGGAGCTTCCGCGACACGCCGCAGGAACAGATCCTCGAGTGTCTCGTGGCGCGGGACGATCGAGACGATCTTTCCACCGGCCGCGTGCGAGCGGTCGACCCACGCATCGACATCCGCGTCGGTCGGCAGCGTCAGCGAGAGCTCGTCCTCCTTGCGGCGCACACGATCCGCCCCTTCGGTCAGCGCGGCGATGTCCGCGTCGGCGGGAATCCGGATCATCACATCGGTCCCGAGGATCGTCTGCTTGACCAGCTCCGATGGCATGCCGTGCGCCTGCAGCGAGCCGCGCGCGACGATCGCGACGCGGTCGGTGATCGCCTCGACGTCGGAGAGGATGTGGGTCGAGAAGAACACGGTCTTGCCCTGATCGCGGAGCGAGAGGATCAGCTCGCGGACCTCCTTGCGGCCGATCGGATCGAGGCCTGACATCGGCTCGTCGAGCACGACCAGCTCGGGATCGTTCATCAGCGCCTGCGCGAGGCCGGCGCGCTGCAGCATGCCCTTCGAGAACTTCTTCAGACTCTGCGACCGTGCGCGACCGAGCCCGACGCGCTCGATCAGATCGTCCGCGCGCTTCTTCCTGACATCCGAGGGCACGCCGAACAGCCGGCCCGCGAGATCGAGCAGCTCGCCGACGGTCAGGTAGTCGTAGAAGTACGGCGACTCGGGCAGGAACCCGACCTTGAACCGCGCGGCGCGGCTCGGGATCTTGTGCCCGAGGATCATCGCGCTGCCCCCGGTGGGGCGGATCAGGCCCATCAGCGTACGGATCACCGTGGTCTTGCCCGCGCCGTTTGGGCCGACGAACCCGAAGATGTGGCCGCGCTGGACCTCGAACGTGACACCGCGCAGCGCTTCGACCTTCCGGCGCGCGAACGGCGTCCGGTAGGTCTTGCGCAGGTCGCGCACGTCGATCGCGAGGTCCGCCATGAGGCGGGCAGAGAATAGCGCGGCTACTGGATCGTGTAGACGAACGTCACCGCAGAACACGCGGGCATCGGCCGGCCGTTGACCGTATACGCCCGGTAGCGCCAGCCCCGGGCCGCGGCGACGAGGCGCGCGTCGTACGCGGGGTACTTCGTGGAGCTGATCACGCTCACCGACGAGATCCCGCCGTCGGTGGCGATGCAGACCTTGAGGGTGGCGAGCGTGCGCGCCGTACCATCCCGGATCATCTCGGTCTTCGTCATGTCGGAGGGGTGGACCTGCGTGTCACCGCTGATCCGTAGCCCCTGGAACAGCGCCGGCGGCAGGATGTTCACCTTCGGCGCTTCCTTCGAGCACACGGCCGAGCAGCCGTCGCCAGTGGTGGTGTTGCCGTCGTCGCAGCTCTCATCGGTCTCCAGGATGCCGTTGCCGCACACCGCGGCGGTCGCGAGGCTATCGCCGACGCAGTCATCGCCGACGCAGCCACTCGAGCCCGAGCCCGAGCCGGAGCCCGAGCCCGAGCCCGAGCCGGAGCCCGAGCCCGAGCCGATGCTGGTGATCGCCGCGGCGACCGTCTTGATCTCGTCGGTCTTGATCTCGGGCTGGACGAGGTCCTCGACCAGCTTCTTCGGCGGCGGCTTCTTGACCGGGTCCTTGGGCTTCTCGCCCGGCGGTGGACCGCCCTCGGGTGCGGCGGGCGGGAGCATCACCGCGAGCGCGAGGTCGGCGCGGCCGCCATCGAGCTTCTCGATCCGCCACACGCCGGTGGCGAACAGGAAGATGCCGAGCGCGATGTGCGCGACCAGGGACACGGAGATCAGCCAGCGTCGGGACATGGTGTGCTCAACGCCGAGCATGACCCACGGATCTAGAAGCTTGGCTCGCACCTGCTGACCTGTGGCGACTGGGCGTATCGTAGGTGTCGCAGTGCTCGGAGCCCTCGTCGTCTTCTGCGTCACGTACCTCGTGATCGCGAGCCGGCAGCTCCACTGGATCGGCCTGGATCGGCCTGCCGGGGCGGTGGTCGGGGCGGTCGCGATGGTCGTGGTCGGTGGGCTCCCGATGGATGCCGCGCTGAAGGCGATCGACCTCCATGTGGTCATCCTCCTGTTCGGGGTGCTGCTGATCTCCGCGTACCTTGCCGAGGCGGGGTTCTTCCGGCTGACGGCGTACCTCGTGCTGACCCGCGCGAAGTCCGCGCGCTCGCTGCTGTTCGGCCTGACGTTCGTGACCGGGGCGCTGTCGGCCCTGCTCCTCAACGACACCGTGTGCGTGCTGCTGACGCCGCTCGTGGTGGCCGTGATCGTCGAGGCCAAGCTCCCGGCGCTCCCGTATCTGCTCGCGCTCGCTTCGGCCGCGAACGTCGGTGGCGTGGTCAGCTTCAGCGGCAACCCGCAGAACATGATCGTCGGCGCCGCTGCCCACGGCACGATCGGGTTCGCGCAGTACTTCGTGTTCACGCTGCCGGCGGGCATCGCCTGCCTCGTGATCAACGCGGTGGTGATCTCGTGGCTGTTCCGCAAGCAGCTGCGCACCGGCCCGCTCGCCGAGCGACACCCGCCGCGCCCGGCGGTCGACAAGGCGCTCGCCGCGAAGTCGCTCGGCGCGCTGGCGCTGTTCGCCGGGCTCGCCGCCGCGGGCGTCACGCTCGCGGGTGCGGCGATGTTCGCCGCGGCGCTGCTGATGGTGGTGGCGCGCACGCCGCCGAAGCGGGCGTTCGCGTTCGTCGACTGGCAGCTGCTCGTGTTCTTCGCGGGGCTGTTCGTCGTGATCGCGGGCGTGGCGCACGCGGGCGTGCTCACCGAGCTCTACGCGTACGTCTCCCCGATCGTCGCGCGCGGTGATCTCGTCGGCGATCTCGCGTTCATCGCGATCGTCGTCCTCGCGTCGAACGTCGTGTCCAACGTGCCGCTCGTGCTCGTGGCCGTTGGCTGGGTGCCGGCGATGGCCGATCCCACGTGGGGCTACATCATGCTCGCCGTCGCGTCGACGCTCGCGGGAACGCTCACGCTGTTCGGCAGCGTGGCCAACATCATCGTCATGGAGGGCGCGGGACCGCGCGGCGAGATCGGGTTCTGGAGGTTCCTGCGCTACGGCGCGGTGATCACGATCGTCGACCTCGGCGTGGCGTTCGGGATCCTCTACGTCGAGCGCGCGCTGGGCCTGCTCGGCGCGCTCGGGATGTGACCCGAGGCGGGAGGTCACCGACCGGCGGCGACCGGCGCATCGGCGTCCCAGGCGAACCGCCAGCGCAGGTGGCCGTCGTCGACGCGCGCTGCGCATGCCTTGTCGAGCGCGTCGAAGTCGGGGGCGCCGAGGAGCACGGCGCCGATCGCGGAGAGTGACGGCTCGTGCCCGACGAGCAACACGACCGAGGTCGCGGGCAGCGCCTTGAGCGCCGCGGCGAGGTCGCGCGCCGAGCCGTCGGGTGCGAGCAGCGGCGCGATGTCGACGGTGACCTCGTGCTGGATGCCGGCGATGACGAGCTCCGCGGTCTGCACCGCGCGCACCAGCGGGCTCGACCACACGTGCGTGGGGACGCAGTCATGCCAGCGCAGCCGGTCGCCGAGCGCTCGCGCCTGTCTACGCCCCGGTCCGGTCAGCGGCCGATGTGGATCGCGGACGGCGATCGTCTCGGCGCTTGCCTCGGCGTGGCGGACCAGGAACACCTGCACGAGGTGAGCGTAGCGCAGTACGTTACCGCGCATGAAGCTCTACGGCACCACGACGTCTCCGTTCGTCCGCCGCGTGCGCGTGGTCGCGCAGGAGCTCGGCCTGACGATCGATCGGGTCGACACCGCGACCGATGCGGGCATGGCGCAGCTCCGCGAGCTGACGCCGATCCACAAGGTCCCGGTCGCCGTCGTCGACGGCCGGACGCTGTTCGATTCGCGCGCGATCATCGCCTGGCTGACCACGACGCGGGGCTACGGGGATCTCGCGCCGCCGCGCGATCCGTGGCGCGAGGGCAACGTGGTGAACGCGATCGACGCCGCGCTCGACGCGGTGATCCAGCTGTTCTACCTCCGCCGCGACGGCGTGGCGATCGATGGCACGCCGTACGCGACCCGGCAGCTCCAGCGCGCGGACGCGATCTTCGCGTGGCTCGCCACACAGGAGCTATCGACGACGCAGTTCGGCCTCGCCGAGCTGTCGCTCGTGTGTGCGCTCGACTGGATGGAGTTCCGCGCGACCTATCCCACCGAGCGGGCGGCTGGCCTCGCTGCGGTGCGAGCGGCGTGGGCCGATCGCGCGAGCGTCTCGGCGACGCGCCCGCACACCTAGCGCTAGACTCGTACGCATGCAGCGTGGCACCGACATCGGGCGTGCCGTCGACATCCTGTCGGCGGGAGGCCTCGTCGCGTTCCCTACCGAGACCGTCTACGGCCTCGGCGCCGATGCGTCGCGTGCCGATGCGGTCGCGCAGATCTTCGCGGTCAAGGGCCGGCCGTGCGCGCACCCGCTGATCGTTCACCTCGCGCCGGAGGCATCGCTCGATGACTGGGCGATCGAGATCCCCGCGGCGGCGCGCACCCTCGCAGCCGCAGCGTGGCCGGGACCGTTGACGATCATCCTGCGCCGCGGGCCGCGCGTGTCGCTCGCGACGACCGGCGGCGGCGACACCGTCGGGCTCCGCGTGCCGGCGCATCCGCTCGCGCAGGCGCTGCTGCGCGCGTTCGGCGGCGGCATCGCGGCGCCGAGCGCGAACCGGTTCGGGGCGGTCAGCCCGACCACGGCGGAGCATGTCGTCGCGGATCTCGGTGACGAGGTCGGGTACATCCTCGATGGGGGACCGTGCGATGTCGGCGTCGAGTCGTCGATCGTCGATCTGTCGCGCGATCGCGCGGTGCTGTTGCGCCCCGGCGGGATGCCGCGCGACGCGATCGAGGCGATCACCGGTCCGCTCGCCGCGGCCGATGCCGAGGCACCGGCGTCACCGGGAACGCTCGCCAGCCACTACGCGCCGCGCGCGCAGGTGGTCGTGGTCGCGCTCGCCGACGTACCCGCGGCGGTCGCCGCCGCGAGGGGGCGGATCGCGGTGCTCGCTCCCGCGCGTGCGTTCGCACGGTGGCCGGGGCTGCGCGCCCATGCTCACCCTTTGCCCGACGACGATGCTGGTATGGCGCGCGCGCTCTATGCGGCGCTGCGAGATCTCGACGCGGCGGGCGTCGATGTCGTGATCGCTGCGTTGCCTCCGGCGGCGGGGCTGGGCGAAGCTGTCGGAGATCGGCTGCTGCGCGCGGCTTTCCCGCGCAAGGGACCACAATGACGAACATCCGCGTCGGCATCATCATGGGCTCTCAGAGCGACTGGGAGACGATGAAGCACGCGTCCGACGTGCTCACCGAGCTCGGCGTCGGTCACGAATCGAAGGTGGTGTCGGCGCATCGCACGCCCGATCTGCTGTTCGAGTACGCCGAGGAGGCGGAGAGCCGCGGGCTCTGGGTGATCATCGCGGGCGCCGGCGGCGCGGCGCACCTGCCGGGCATGACGGCGGCGAAGACGCGGTTGCCCGTGCTCGGCGTTCCCGTGCAGAGCAAGGCGCTGTCGGGCATGGACTCGTTGCTCTCGATCGTCCAGATGCCGCGCGGCATCCCCGTCGGCACGCTCGCGATCGGCGAGGCCGGTGCAGCGAACGCGGGCTTGCTCGCCGCGGCGATCATCGCGCTGCACGATCCCGCGGTCGCCGGCAAGCTCGACGAGTATCGCAAGGTGCAGACCCAGAAGGTCCTTGCGGGCACGCTGCCATGACCCAGCCTCTGGGACCGGGGGCGACGATCGGCGTGCTCGGTGGTGGCCAGCTCGGGCGCATGATGGCGGTGACCGCGCGGCAGATGGGCTTCCGCATCGTGGTGCTCGATCCGAGTCCGCGTTGCCCCACCGCGCAGGTCTCGGACGGCGTCGTGGTCGGATCTCTCGACGATCTCGACGCGGCGAAGCACCTCGCCCGCCAGGTCGACGTGATCACGCTCGACACCGAGCATGTTCCCGCGAACCTCCTCGCCGAGCTCCACAAGATCACGCCAGTACGACCGGGGGCCGAGGTGTTGCGCACGATCCAGGACCGCATGGTCCAGAAGCAATTCCTCGATCGCCTCGGCGTCGCGCAGGCGGCCTGGGCGCCGGTCACCGACGCCGTCGAGCTGCAGGCGGGTCTCGCGAAGGTCGGCGCCTCGGCGATCCTCAAGGT
>JAYVLW010000603.1:0-2532 GCA_043759315.1 Myxococcales bacterium | reverse complement strand
CGGCAGCAAGCGGAAGTACTTCGGGCTCTACGAGAGCAACGATCTTCACGCGCTGATGGATGGTCACGAGCGCGCCTTCACGCGCCTCGATGGCTGCGCGCTCCGATGCAAGTACGACAGCCAGAAGCCCGTGGTGCTCAGGTGGGAGAGCAACCAGCCCATCTACAATCCGCGCTTTCTCGCCTTCTCGAGCCATTACGAGTTCCGCCCGCTCGCCGTGCGTCGCGGACATCCCAACGACAAGCCTCGCGTCGAGAGGTCATTCTGGGAGGTCGAGCGGTCCTTCCTCAATGGCAGAGAGTTTCGCGACCTCGCCGACATGCGCGCCCAGCTCGCCGATTGGCTCGATCGGATCGTCGACCATCGCCGCTTTCACAAGCGGACCGCGCTCGAACGGTACGCCGAGGAGAAGGAGCATCTCGTGAGGCTCCCGCGGCACGTCTACGACACGGCCCGCGTCGTCTATCGAGTCTGCGGCATCGATGGCTTCGTCGACTGGCGCGGCAATCGATACGCAGTCCCCTACGACCATGTCACCGACATCCTGCCCGTGCGCATCACGCAGCACGAGCTCTTCGTCTACGCCGCCGACCTTCGGTGCATCGCACGCCACGAGCTCGCCCCGCGCGGCGCTGGCGCGAAGCTCGACCCTGCAGGGCTGCACCCGCGGCCCCAGCGAAAGAGCCCGATCGACCTCGACCAGATTCGGGTCGCCTTCAACAATATGGGCGAGCGCGCCGCCGAGTTCTTCGTGCTCATGAGCCGCGGCCCAGCGCGCGCCTGGGGCGCCCAGGCGCGGCAGATCCTGCTCCTGCGCGAGCGCTACGCCACCGAGGAGATCGAGCTCGCGCTCGGCCACGCCGCATCGTTTGGTGCGCTCGATCACGCCGCGGTCGAGCGCATCGTCGCCGCACGTGCGCGCCCGCGCACGCTCGACGAGTACGTCGCCGAAGAGACCGTCGAGCGCATCAACGAGACGCTCGGCCACGCCCGCACCTCGCCGCGCGACCTCACGGAGTACGACCGCCTGCCGATCACTTCTGCATCGCGGCGTCGCACGAAGGAGACGATCGAATGGCCAGGCGAAGCGGTGACGGCGGACAGAGACGAGACAAGCGCAGCGGAGACGGCGCTGGCGCTGGAGGCGGCGCCAGTAGCGCAGGCGGTAACGGCGGAGGCAGTGATGACGACCGGCTCGTCCTCGACCGCCTGCGACGACATCTCGAATTTCTCGGGCTGACGCGAACTCTCGCCGAGCTCGACGAGCAGCTCGCCTGGGCGACCCGCGAGCGGCCGGGCGTGACGGCCCTCCTCGAGCACGTGCTCGGCAGAGAGGCTGCGCAGAGACTCGAAAAGCGGATCGAGACTCGTATCGCTCAGAGCGGCCTCATCGAACGCAAGACGCTCGAGGCCTTCGAATGGGACTTCCAACCCAGCCTCGACAAGGCGCTCGTGCTCGAGCTTGCTCGCCTCGACTTCGTGCGCCGTCACGACGACCTCGTCATCACCGGCAAGAGCGGCACCGGCAAGAGCCACATCCTCAAGGCATTCGGCGTGCGCGCCTGCGAGCAAGGCGTCCGCATGCGCTATGCGCGCTGCGTCGACCTCCTCGATGATCTCCACGCCGGGCTCGCCGACGGAACCTACGCGCGTCGCCTCAAAGCGTGGGCTCGGCCCGAGCTCTTGATCATCGACGACGTCGGCCTCGGCCAGGTCAAGAAGCGCGGGGACGAGCCGACCGCGGCCCACACTCTCTACAACCTCGTCGATCGCCGCCACGGCAAGGCCGCCACAGCCGTCACCTCGAACATCATGCTCAGCGACTGGGGCCGCTACCTCGGCGACGCCACGCTCACCGCGGCGATCCTCGACCGCCTGGCGATGCACGCGATCCGCATCGACATCGACGGCCCGAGCTATCGGCAGCACGTCGCGAAGACCCGCGGCGGCGAGCCCAAGCCCGTGACGTAGATCTCTCCAACTCCAGCGTGAGCGGCGGCGGCGGTGGATCAGTATCCCGCCGCCGTTGTCGTGTCCGCCGCCCTCGAGGTGGATCCGCGAGAGCGCCGAGATCGGATCTCCCGTAAGGCGCCGCTGAAGCGAGCTCGACGCATTCGTCGATTGGTGGAGCGACGGGCCGCCCGGCGCCCGCGTCGATCACGTGGCCGTCATCGATATCACCGGCGAGGACGATCGCGCCCTTGCGCCTTTCCACGTCGCCCAGGACGAGGAAACGCAGACAAGGTGACGCCCGCATGACGCTCGCCGGCCGGCGCACGAGATCCGCAAGCCGCTACTCGGCGCACCGCGCGCGAGGGGGCCAGCGTCTCCGTCCTGCGGCGCGAGCTCGAGTGGGCCGGCGACGGCGCGGCGACCGACGAGGCGCTCGCCGAAGCGTTGCGCGGCCCGTGAGCACGGGCCCTCAGTCGCCGCTCTGGCCGAGGTTATCCGGCTGGCGACCGCCACCCGGCTGGCTGCCGGACCAGCAGCACCTCCAATGGCACCTTTCGCGGGTCCGACGTCGTCGCCGCG
>JAYVLW010000602.1:0-4998 GCA_043759315.1 Myxococcales bacterium | reverse complement strand
CCGGGTCGTACGCATACGACAGCTGCTGGACCACACGCTCGTCGGCGGGAAACGACGGCGGACGCGTCGCGATCAGCTCGGCGAGCCGGAACGTCTGCGAGTCGTACCTGTACGTCGTCGCCGTCTGATTACCGAGCGCCATCGCCGTCCGATCACCGCGCGCGTTGTACGTCACGCCGGTCACTGCGTGGACGCTCGCAGTTGCAGGATCGAGCATCTGGCTCGGGGAGGCCGGGGGGTGAAGCCAGACATCGATCCCATCGAGCAGACTCGACAGGTGGTACCGCGGCTGCACGACGCACGGCGGCGAGCCCACCCGGTGCGGCGTGATCGCCTGGATCGGGCGGTTCAGCGCGTCGAACCGGGTGGCCGAGGTGAACGTGTCGCGATCGACGAGTAGCGCCGCGGTCGTCGCGTCGAGCGCGGCCTCGGTGGTGACGGCGGCGATCGGGGACCAATCGACGGTGTCGCGATACCCCCGCGCGATCCGGCGCGTGGTTTGTGTCAGGTTGCCCTCGAGGTCGTAGCGATCGCAGATCGCGAGGCCGCCGCCGTCGTACCGCCGCCACAGACGGCCGCACGCGTTGTGCTGACTGCGGCCCTCGCCGTACAGCGTGCGCTCGACGAGCACCTCGGGCGCGCCGCCGATCGCGAGCCAGCGCTGGGTCGTCCGTCGGAGCGGATCGCGCGCGATCCGGAACGCGTGGTCGCGGGCGTCCCACGACCGCACGGTCTCACCGGCTCCGTCGACGAGCACGCGGCGGGCGCCGCCGTCCATCGTGCACTGGTAGATCGCGTGGCCGGCGAGGTCGTAGCCGGCGACGTAGCGCATCTCGCCCGCATCGTCCGGATTCCGGACACAACTCTCGACGACGTGACGGCCGCGCGCGTCGAACGTCGCGAGCGCCTCGCCGCCGGCGTCCCATGCGGTGCGACTCGGGACCAGCCCGTCGGCGCCGTTGTCGGCCACCGTGACGGCCGCCCGGCCTAGCGCGTCGAAGTGCGTCGTGTGCGGCGTGGCCGCGTGGACCTCGGTTTGGATCGCGGCCGCGCGCGCCGCGGTGCCGAGCTGGCCGCCGATCCGCAGCGCGTGCCACGACGTCCACGCGCCGGGAGCATCGCCGAGCAGCCGTACGAACAGGCCGCCGACGTCGGGGTCGGCGCGCGGGTCGGCAATCGCCACCGTGTCGTTGCGATCCCACACCTGCTGCCGCCACGCCCCGACGACAAGCTTGTCCCACGTGCGATCCGGGTACACGGTCGCTACCGCACGATCGGCGGAGTCATACAGCGTGATCGTGCTGACGCCGGCGAGCGTCGCCGGCTCGAACCGCGCGTCGGCCGAGAAGAACGGCTCGTACGTCCGGACCACGTTGTGCTTGTTGTTGTAGATCGTCCACCCCGAGCTCACCCACCGCGGCTCGACGACCGGGCCGCCGTCGTGAAGCGGTCCGGCCTCGGCGCGGAGCTTGCGCTGAAGCTCGCGGCCGAGCCCGTCGCCGTAGACGACCGAGTGCTGGTAGCGCGCGGTCCCACCGTCCGCGACGTGGGTCTCGCGCGCGAGCGTGTAGACCGCAACCGGCGCGGGTTGCGCCGCCGCGCGCGTACGGTAGTACGCGAACAGGTCGTACACGATGCGCGAGCCCGCCGTGCCGAGCACGCCTGCCGGATCGGCGAGCGGGTCCGCGAGGTGCGCCTCGATCGTACCCTCGTCGAGGTCGGCCTCGAAGCCAGCGAGCGAGTCCCCGGTCGGGTCGCTGGGTTTACCCTGCACCGCCGTACCGACGACCATGCCGATTGCGTCGAACGCGACCTCGGCCACGTTCCCGTTCGCGTCGATCGCGCGGCGCGGCTGCAAGACGCGCCAGTCGATGAGCGCCGTGCTCGTATTCCCGACCGGATCGACGGCCCCGACTGGGAGCAGGTCGTAGGCGTACGCGACGCGGCTGACTGCACCATGGACGTCGATCGCGCGGCGCGCGACGAAGAAGTGAGCGCGCGCCTCCGCAAGCTCGTCCGCGGGCGCGTCGGCGTCGCCCGGCGACAACGCGATCCGATCGGAGCAGCTCCACCAGCTGTCGTCGGTCGAGTCGGGCAACCGCACATATCCGGCCTCTGTGAGCATCGTGTCGTCAACCCGATCTCCGTAGACGTCAGTCACCCACGGCCCGGTAAGCGCCATCGCGAAGGCCTGCCCGGTAAGCGCGAGCGACTCGAGCTGCTGTAGCGGCAGCAACCGGGTCAGGTCGTTGCTGCGGAACAGCGTGCACTGCCGCCTAACGATCCGCCGGGTCGGCGCAACGGGCACTTCGGCGGTGCCCTCGACATCCGAGGCCACGACATGCTGCGGCGGCAGGTCGTGCGCGCCGCTCCACATCGGTGGCCAAGCCGCGAGCAGCTCGTCGCGCGTGAACACGCTCGTGCTCGCCGGGCGCTGGTTCGAGGGGACCAGCCCGCGCAGCTCGGCGGCGATCTCTTCGGCGGCCAACGGGAGGCGATGGACGTCGGGATGGACCGCCGGATCCGCGAGATCGTTGGTGTAGCGGCACAGGGTCGCGCCGACGTGGAGCCGGGTCTGGTCGCTGTGGAGCATCGTCGCCATTGCGCCGGGTAGCGCGGACGCGGCGGACGCGGCGGCGGCGGCACGCCGGGGATAGCCGACCTGGACCCGCCGCACCGGCTGGCCGAACCGATCGACCTCGAGCACCAGCTCGTGGCTGACCCGCGGATCCTCGGGCTCGCGTTCGTAGTGCAGCGCCAGAGACTCACGCGGCTCGACGACGAACACCGCGTGCCGGTTCGGCCCCGGCGGTTGGACGCGGCGCACCGCGTGGCAGTACTCCGTGACTGCGTACGGATGCTCGGCGCGCGCGCTGCCGTCGTCGGCGTAGACCTCGGTGCGCAGAACCACACCGGCGAGCGCGCGCCGGCCCTCGCGATCCTCGGCGGCGGTGTGCGCGCCGATCAGCTCGCAGTCCGGCACTGACAGCACCGCGCGATCGGCGGCGGCGGCGTCGCGGAGCAGCGGCTCGACCCAGTACTCTCGCTCGTACTGCCGCGCGAGCGAGTCGCCGGGTGCGCCGGTGTGGAACCAGGTGCGGGTGTGAATCGGCGCCTGAAACGTGGCGGCGTCCCAGTTCGCGGCGGGAGCCCCAGCGAGGTCGCGGTCTTCGGTGTCCCACTGCTCGACCATCCCGAACCCTCGGAACTCGCGCTCATGACCGTCGAAGTAGCCGTGGTGGTAGGCGTAGCGCGTGACGAACCGCGTGTGGTGGATCCGGTCGATCACCTCGACGCGCTCGACGACGTGCACCGGAAACGGCAGCCGCGTCAGCCAAGGTCGCCCGGCGTCGCGGTCGCGGATGTAGAACGCGGTCGACGGCGCGTACTCGACGTGGGTCTCGACGCCCAAATTGTTCCGGCACGTAGTCAATAGGTGCGGCTTACGACCGCCGAGAAGGTCGACGTAGCGCACCGGCGACGCTGCATGCGCGGGCAGTGGCGACGACCAAACGAGGTAACCGGTGCCGGTGCCGCGCAGATCGATGACGTCGACCGAACCGAGTTCGTCGGCGGTCGGGAACACGGCGACTCGCTGCGGCACGCTCCAGCCGTTGCCCGACAGGTTGAAGTAGACGTCGACGCCATCGCCCCCGACGTACACCAGATCAGAGGTGCCGGTGCCGTCGACGTCGACCAACCGGACGCGGTGCGGATCGAACAGCTCGTCGCGGTCGAAGCGCGGCGCGCCGTCCATCGTGACCTTCGCTCCGAACCGGCCGTGGCCGTGATTGGGCCAGTAGCACACGCTGCCGTTGCGGACTCGCACGATGTCGGACAGCCCGTCGCCCGACATGTCCGCGAGGAAAATCGTATGCGTGCCGTCGTCGAGAACGACCGCGGGTCCACGCGCCTCGTCCCACGACGACGCGGCGGCGACCGGCGGCCCGAAGCCGAGCTTGCCGCGCGACGGCCAGAACGTGAAGGCACCGGGCTCGGTGCGCAGCAGGTCGGCGAGCCCGTCGCCTGTCAGATCGACGAATGCGAGATTGTCGCTGGCCCAGTCGACGACCGGTAGCGACGCGAACGGCTGGAACGGCTGCCAGCCCTGGCCGCGGCGCTCGAAGTAGCCCGGCTGCGGCGGTGTCCAGCTGACCAGATCGAGCCGTCCGTCGCCACCGAGGTCGAGCAGCGCGCCGCCGTCGCCGAGCCGATCCGGCGACGGCAGCGCGGCGACGAGCTCGGGTCGCCCGAGCCGCGGTCGCGGTCCGTCGGGACCGAGGTTGCGCTGGTACATCCAGCCGCCTGGAAGCGGAGACAGGGCGCCCGCCAGACCCTCGCCGTCGAGATCGATCCACCGTGTCGCGCTGCCGTCGAGCCCGGCCGGCATCCCGCGCAGGCTGTCGGGGTCGAGCTCGCCGACCTGGTCGCGCAGCACGCACGGGCTGTAAGCAAGCTCGAGGGGCGGCCGGGGTCGGCGCAGGTAGCCGCTTGCGGTGCGCCGGTAGCCGCAGGCGGTGACCGCAGCCAGGTAGCTGTAGACCGGCCGGTCCGGCTGCGGCGGCTCGTACGCGAGGTCGGTGCTGCGCACGAGGCAGTCGGTACCGACCTCGGGCTCGCCCGCGAAGCTGTGGAACATCAGCACGCGCTGGCAGCGGCGGTAGGTCCGGACCTCGAAGCCGCTGCGATGGTTCGAGAACGGATCCGGGCGCACCGGCCACGCGCGTGCCGGCTGCGGCGTCGGGTCGACGTCGGCGTGATCACCGTAGTCGAACACGACCTCGAAGTGCCAGCTCGCCGGCAACGGCGGCGCCAACCCGGTGGCCGACCAGTCAGCATAGTACGGTACGGTGTTGCCGTAGCGGATCCGCTTGAGGTAGCGCTGTACCGCGCGCTGCGCGGGCGTGCGGTTCGCCTCATGCGACGCGTCGCGTGCGATGCCGGCGCCGTCCTCGGCGGCATAGTCGTACGCGATCACGTTGCCGCGATCGTCGAAGC
>JAYVLW010000601.1:0-5578 GCA_043759315.1 Myxococcales bacterium | reverse complement strand
CTCCCGCCCGTCTGTTAGTGCGATGACAGGATCGCGCCGAGCTCGAGCATGCGGCGCACCCGCGGGATCAGGTCATCGCTCATGCCGTCGAGGTCGTAGGTCGGCTTCCAGCCCCAGTCGCGGCGCGCGGCGGCGTCGTCGAGCGCCTTGGGCCACGAGTCGAGGATCGCCTGGCGGCGCGGGTCGGGCTTGTAGGTGAACACGGCCTCGGGGATCACGCGCTGCACTGACTTCGCGATCTCGTCGGCGCGCGGCGAGAACGCGGCGATGTTGTAGATGCTGCGCGTGAGCTTCGCGCGATCCGCCATCGCCAGCTCGAGCAGCGCGCGGACGCCATCGGGCATGTACATCAGCGGGATCCGCGTATCCGGCCGGGCGAACGCCTCGTAGCCTCCCTTGCGCACGGCGTCGACGTACATGAACAGCGCGTAGTCGCTCGAGCCGCCGCCGGGCATCGCGGCGGAGATCAGCCCGGGGAATCGCACCCCGCGGCAATCGACGTCGAACTTCTTCGTGTAGTAGGCGCACAGCAGCTCGCCCGCGACCTTCGTCACGCCGTACATCGTGGTCGGGTGGAGCGCGACGTCGTCGGGTGTGGGATCGGGCAGGGGGCCGCTCGGCGGCGGGCCGAACACGGCGATGCTCGACGTGAAGATCAGACGCTTCACGCTGGTCTTCCGGCAGGCCTCGAGCACGTTCCAGGTGCCGGTCTGGTTGACGTCGTAGGCCAGCTTGGGATCCTTCTCGCCGCGCGCGGACAGGATCGCCGCGAGATGGAACACGAGCTCCGGCTTGACCTTCTCGAACAGGCGCTCGGTGGCGGGCCCGTCGGTGACGTCGAGCCCGAGCCACGAGGCGCCGCCCGCGTGGGCGTGGCTCGGCGGGCGCGGCGCGAGATCCGTGGAGATGACTTCGTGGCCGCCTGCAGCGAGCGCACCGATCAGGTCGTGGCCGATCTGGCCACCGGCACCGGTGAGGAGGATCTTCATACTTCGCGCGGAGGGTAGCTCAGCGCGAAGCGTCGATGGCGTAGACCGAGCAGCTGTTCGAGAACGTCATCATGTTCCCGTCCAGCATCGGGTTGCCGGGGGCGTCCTTCTCGAGCACCCCGCCGCCCCAGTTGTACGTGGAGTCGGAGAACGCGAGGAACACGCACATCTCCTGATCGCCGACGCCCCAGCGCACGGTCGCGTCGCGCGGGTTGTTGAACTCGCACGACATGCGGAGCTTCGTGTACCCGCTCATCGAGAACTGCGGATCGAGCGGACCGCCGAGGACGTCGCCGACGTTGTGCTCGGTGGAGTAGACGACCGCCGTCTCACCGGTGGGCTTGATCGCCTCGATGGTGAGCTTGGTCCCGAGCTCGTGGTAGTGCGCGAGCGCGTAGTAGATCTTGAAGTCGGGCGCGCGGCCGAAGATCGCCTGGTGCTTCGTGCCGATGTCGCACTCGGTCGAGAACCGCGACTGCATGTGCGGCGGCAGGCCGAGCGCCTGATCCTCGAACGACACGCCGGCGAGGAGCGTGGTGACGTCGGCCTCGAGGATCGGCTTGATCGCGATCGTCGGGCGGATCGTGAGCGGAACGTCGGTGGGGTTGAGCAGGTGGATCTGCGACACGATCTTCGAGCGCGGAGGGACCTTGATGACGACGCCGCTGGGGAACTGCTGGATCTCGTGCGGCGCCTGCGTGGACTGCGCGAACAGGACGCCACCGAACACGGCAGCCGCGGGCTCGTTGAAGTTTCGATCGGCGCAGTTCCAGGAGCCGTCCTCGCCCGCGAACGTGGTCTCGGGGACGAAGAACCAGTTCGAGTGGTGGAACCCCGGGCCGGTCGTCAGCTCGACGGAGTTGACGTACATCGTGTCCTGGTTGTGCAGGCTGATCTGCACGCAGGTGCGCGTGACCTCCTCGCCGGGTGCGAGATCATAGGGACCGAACTCGAGGACTTGCGGCGCCGTCGGATCCACGTTGCCCGAGTCGCCCGCGCAGGCAGCGAGGAGGAGGAGCGTGCCGATCAGCGTTCGCATGGCGCCTGTCATATCAGTGGACGATTGGTCCAGCCAATCCTGCCTGGTGTCACATCTGAATGACAGCTCTAGCTTCGGTGCGGGAGCGACACCGGAACGTCGATGGACCGGGCGGCGAACCGAGGAGTGTAGTCCTTCTCGATGGTTCGGCCGAGGATCTGGGCATAGTCGCGGGGCGCGGCGAGGCCCCAGGAGCGATCCTCGGGGCTGATCTGGCCAGTATCGGCGGCGACCACCTCGTTCTCCCTGCCGTAGGTCTGCTCGAGCTCGGCGAACATCTGCGGCAGCGCCGCGGCGACGAGGCCCGGGACCTGGTCGCCGAGCGGCGTCGACAGCAACCAGTCGAGCAGGTCCCAGCCGAAGTCACGGTGGCGGACCTCGTCGCGCAGGATGCGGTCGAGCGCATCGCGCGCCACCTCCTGCGTGCAGGCGGCACGGAGGTGGCTGAACAGCGGAACGGCGACCGTCTCGCCGAGGCAGAACACGCGGACCGCGACGCGCAGGATATCGAGCTCGAGCTGCTCGGAGCGGCGGGTGAGCTGGAGCTGCTCGCGATCGATCGCCGGCGGCTGCGTGCCGCCCGCGGCGACATAGACCTCGTGGCTCATCTGCGAGTGCACGAGCTCGTCACCGACGATCACGAGGCCGGCCTCGATCAGATCGGGCGGCGCACCTGCCTGGATCAGCCAGAGCACCAGGTGCTGGGTGACCGCGGCCGACGTGTACTCGGCCGCGATCCGCGCACGCCACTCCTCGCGAACGCGGTGCGAGCTCACTGCGGGCAGGTCACGGCCCGCGGGCGCGGCGGGTTGCACATCGTCTGCGGCGGGCACGGCGGGGCGGGCGTCTCGACGTGGCAGCCCGTCGTGTTCGCCCATTGCACGATCTTCATCGGTGCCGCATCCGTGATCTCGGGCGTGCACGCGTAGTCGGTGGGCGGCGGCGGGTTGCAGATCGCGCCCGCTGGACACGCCACCTGGACATACGCCCGGCACTTGCCGCCGATCTTCATCACGGTCCAGTGACGCTCGGTCTTGGCCGGCGCCTCCGGCTTCGGAGGAGTTGCCTGCTCGGCGCCGGGGGGCGGCGGGTTCGAGATCACCTGCGGGGTCGTCGGCCCCGGGTCCGCGGGCGTCGGCTGCGCGGGCTCGGAGGTCTGCGGGCCAGGCTGGGTCATCGGCGGACCACTGCGCGGCGGCGGCGCGCTCTGGACGACGCAGGCGGCCGGAACCGTGGCGAGGGTGACGACGAACGACGAAGCGAACGTGCGGCGGATCGTGCGCGCAGACATCCGCGGACAGTACCTCAGAAGATGTGGTTGAAGTTGATGTAGAAGCCCGCGTCCTCCGAGCTGCGGCCGTAGTCGACCGTGATCACGGTCGCAAGATTCCATGCGATCCTCACGGCCCCCCCGTAGGAGAACCGCCAGTCGTGGATCGTGAGGTCGCCGAGGTTGTCGAACGGGCGCCCGAGATCGAAGAACGGCACGAGGATGAGGCCGAACCGCTGCTGTCGGATCTTGAAGTGGCCGAACGTCCAGCGGACCTCGGCGTTCGCGAGACCCATCACACTTCCGACGAAGCGGTCCTGGCGAAATCCGCGGAGCGTGCGGTGACCACCGAGGCCCGCGCGGGGATCTTCGGTGAAGGGCAGCGTATTCATCGAGAAGAACGGTGCACCCTTGGTCTGCGCTTCGAACACGAGCCGGCCGGCGAGGACGAGGTCCGCACGGCACGGGATCGGATTCCAGTACCCGCGCGCTGCTGCCAGCGCGCGGATGTAGTCGTATTCGGAGCCGAGCGCGACCGTGCCCGCATCGATCGCGAGATCGAGAAATACGCCGCTGTTCGGATCGGGCTCGTAGTCGCGCGTGTCATACGAAACGCCGAACCGGACGAAGTTATCGCGTCCACCGCCGCACCCCACCACGTTGCCGCCGGCGCAGTCCTCGGTGAGTCGCGTCGACGCCTGGATCGCCGTGGTGTCGTTCCCCGCAGCGTCGAGTGCGTCGACCTTGTGGCCGTCATACGTCTTGATCCGCGCGTAGGAGAAGCCGAAGCCGCCGAGGATACGAACTCGATCGTCGGCGAACAGCCTCTCGACGCTGGCGATGAACAGGGGCCGCAGTAGATCGAACTGGTCGTACTTCGCGTACGTTGTACCGTCGGTTGCGACGTCGTGCTGATCGCGAAGGTAGTCCGCGTACGAGTCGTAGGCGGCGGACCCGGGAAACCGCAGCGGATCGAGCGCGTGGTTGCCGAGCCCGAAGTAGTTGCTGTTGAGGTTGCGCTGAAAGATCAGCTGGCTGCGGATCCGGAACGGCGAACTGAAGATCTTCGGCGCGTCGAAGTCGAGCCAGTGGAACTGTGTGCCGCGCGTCGACGCGAACCCCTGGAGGAACAGGCGATACAGATACGGGGTCTGCGCAAACCGCGGATCGTCGCGGTGTCCGTTCCAGTAGTAGTAGATACGTGCGCCCAGTCCGAGCCCGAGGTCGGTCGAATATGCAAACAGCGGCAGCCCCGTGACGTAGCCGCCCGAATTCTTCTTCGCGAGCTCCTCGGGGGCGAGGTTATCGGCGCGGGCGAGACCCCCGCACCATATCGCGGCCGCTGCGATGATCGACAGCGTTCGGAGCTTCATCCACGTTGCAGCGTACTACAACGGGGTTAGGCTCGCTCTGTGACAAGCGAAGCGACGAGAACCTCGAAGACGCTCGTCGCAAGGAATCGCGCTCGGGCGGTCCACGTGAACCCGTACCGCGGCGTGCGCGTGCGATGACCAAGACCACGCCGATCATCGGCCGCGGGCCGTTTGTCTACGCGCTGGTCGAAGGCGTGCCCTCCGCCGTACCGGCGCAGCCATCGCCGGAGGCGATCGAGCGCGCCTGGCACCTGCAGCAGCTCGGCGCGTTGTTCGCTCCGGTGGCGAGCGCGCCGCCGTTCCACCCCGGCCTGGCCGCGCAGCGAGCGCTCACCGATCGCGGTCGCGCGTACGCGGATCAGCTCGCCGAGCAGCTCGCGAGCGGCCTTGTCTACGACGCGTTCTACGAGCTGCTCGTGATCGATCCTTCGCGCGCCCTCGCCATCCTGGACGGGCAGGGGCCGCTCCCGGGGGCGTTCGCGCTGCTGCGCCGGTATCGCGAGCCCGGCCAGCTCGCCAACCACCTGCGTGCCCTCTCGCTCCTGGGCACCCCGGCGGCGGACATCCCACGGCTGGCGACGTCGACCGAGCTGCTCATCGCGCACGGGCGCGCCGTGTCGCTGTGGCTGCGGCGCGAGCTCGGCGCGGATCAGGCCTTGCTGGCGCACGCGCTGGCGGAGCTCGCCCACGCTGCGGGACTCACCGGCATCTACTTCGAGGAGCAGCTGCGGCCCGGGTGTGACGACACGTATCTCGTCCGCGCATTCTGTCGCGGCAAGAGCTACGAGCTCGTCTACCAGCACGCTACGAAGTGGATCGAGCCGGAGGTCGTATCGGCGTTCATCAACGCGATCGCGCGCGATCTCGGTGTCGACCTCGTGGTCATCGCGATCTCGGAGCTCGGGAC
>JAYVLW010000600.1:0-2832 GCA_043759315.1 Myxococcales bacterium | reverse complement strand
AGTGCGAGCGAGATGAACGCCATGATGTTGGTCTGGTCGCCACGCGGCGCGCGCACCGTCGAGGTCGCGGGCAGCCCCACGTCCGGGGCGTAGATCGCGTGGCCCGAGTCGTACATGGAGAACACCTCGGGCAGCGTCCCGTTGACGGCGCCGGAGATCGCGAGCTGCGGCTTCGCGGGCTCGCCCGTCAGGGTCAGCCGCGCGCCGCGCTCTGGGTGCGCGAGGTCACGGAGATCCGCGTCGGGGAGCCGGCGCTCGAACACGAGATCGAGCCACCCGCGCGGATGCTCCTCGGAGAGGAGGATGCGGCCGCGCACGAGCTCGTGGTGGTACGCGAACAGGTTGAGGGTGCCCGAGAGCAGCGTGATCTCGCCACGCGGGATGGTGACCTCGGGGCGAACCGTGATGGTGAGCTCGCCGCGGGCGACGACGTCGAGCGGATCGCGGTTGACGTGCACGGGGCTCGGGATCCGGACGCGGATATCGAGCGGCCGCGCGCCCGGCCACGGCCGCGACGGGGCGAGCACGGGCAGCTTGCCGGCCGGCGTCTCGCCGTCGACGAAGATCACGTCGCCCGCGAGCGAGATGCGCTCCGGCTGGTGCGCGCGCATCTTGCGATCGGGTGCGCGGAACGAGAGCGAGTCGATCGTCGCATCGATCGAGGGAATCGGTGCCGTGAGGTCGGCAGCGACGCGCATCCCGAGGTCGAGCTCGGTGGTCGGCGCATCGGCGAACACCGGGGAGGTGACGCCGAACACGAGCCACTTCGTGGTCTCGAGCGAGAGGGTCACGCCCGTCGGCTTCAGATCTTCCACCGTCAGGAGGCCGGATGCATGGAGGCGGCGGTCCACGCCTTCCCGCACGTCGAGCGAGGTCAGCCGGAGGCCGTGCGGATCGCCTGCGATCTCGAGCGAGATGTCGTGCCACGAGCGGTTCGTGTTCGGGATCGAGAACGTGCCGCCGCGGATCGCGAGGGTGCCGTCGACGCTCGCGCGGTCGACGGCGAAGCCACCGTCGCGCTTCGCCAGGCCGATGTCCGCGCGCATGTCCCAGCGCAGCCGGCTCGCGTCCGCGGTGCCGCGCGCGACCTCGGGGACCACGAACAGCGCCGGCAGCAGCGGCAGCAGCGGCGTGTCGTCGGCGTGGGCATGGGCGCGGATGTCGATCCGATCGGCACCGCGCGTGACCTCGGCGACGATCGTCGCCACCCCATGGGTGAGGGTCGCCGTGACCTTCGTCGGAGAGCCCGCGAGCGCGAGAGAGGTATCGCCCGTGGCGCCGCTGGCCGTGCGGTAGCCGCGCCAGGCGAACGCACCGTCGATCACGAGCGCGGCCGGTTTCCCCGTCAGGTGCACGCGACCGCCGACGGTTCCCCCGAGCGCGGCGAGCTTCGGCGTCACGTTCGGCAGCGCAGAGATCGGGCGCTCGGCGAGTGCGATGGTCTCGTCGATCGCGATGCGCTGGTCGATCACGAGCTTCCCGCCGGTGACCAAGCTCGGGATCGTGACCGTGCCGTGCAGAGAGGCCGCGAGCTCGCCGAACGCGCCGGTGCCCGTCGTCGTGATCACGATCCCCGTTCCGCCCGACGCGACCACCGCGTGGACCTCCGCGCGGCGGGCGCCGGTCACCACGATGTCCACGGTCCCCGCCGGGGCGCGCGGCGTTCCGTGCAGGTCGGCGCGCACTGCCACGGTGCCGTCGAGGCCCACGGGGATCCGCGCGCGCAGGTTCGATGGGACGAGCGGCACGAAGTCCGCGAGCGCGCGCGCAGGCACGTCGAGCGTCAACCGGAACGGCCGCGATGGGGCGAGCCGGCCGCGGTCGAGCGGCACCATCGCCTGAAGGCCGCCGAGATCGACGCCGTCGCGCACGAACCGTGCGGTCGCGATGGCCTCCGTCGGGGTCACCTGCCCGCGCGCGCGCACCGTGGCCGCGGGCAGCGCCACCGCCACCTCGTAGTCGGCGCGCTGGATCGTCGCCGTGCGGTGGATCGTGACGGTCCCGCTCAGCCGGCCCGTCGCCGGCACCTGCCGATTCGCGAGCCGCGCGAGGCCCGCGAGATCGAGGTGGCGCAGCCTGATCGTGGTCTCGGCCGCGACGAGCTTCCGGTTCGCGAGCCGCGCCGTACCGATGGCCGCGATCGTACCCCCGGCGAGCGCGACGGTCACCGGCTCGAGCTCGAGCGCGAGCTCGCCGTCGAGCCTGCCGCTCGCCGTCACCGCGAGCTCCAGCCGCCGCGGCAACGGCGGCAGGCGCGGCGGCATCGCGATTCCGGCGGCCCGCAGCACCGCGACGGCCTTGTCGGGCTCGCCCGTCGCGGTCAACCGTCCGTGCATGGCGGTGTCGACGGCGACTTCGCCGGTCGCGCCGATCTCGAAGCCGAGCCCGTGTGCGGTGAGCGCTTCGAGCGTGAACGCGCCGCGCTTCGCGGTCAGACTCGCGGACAGACTTTCGACCGCCACCGTGCCGATCGTCGTCGCTCCGATCTCGAGTGTCACCGCCGCGTCGAGCTCGGCGAGCGTCGCGCCGGATCCCGTGATGCCGATCGTGATGTCGGTCGCGATCGCCGGCGTGCGCGCCTTGAGCAGGATGTCCTCGCTCCTGGCCCTGCCGACGAGCGAGACCCGGTAGGCCGGGCGCAGTCGGTGCGACAGATCGATCGTGCCGTCGAGCACGAGCGTGGTCGTCCTCGTGCGCACGGCGCCGTGCGCCACGAGCGCGCTCATCGGGCCGGTGAGCGTGACGTCGCCGTCGACATCGGCGACGAGCATCTCGCGCCCGAGCAGCGTGCGGAGCTTGTCGCGTTCTCGAAGGTCCACATCGATCGCGGCA
>JAYVLW010000599.1:0-3010 GCA_043759315.1 Myxococcales bacterium | reverse complement strand
GATCGTGAACCGCCGGTTCCCGACCACGATGAAGATCCTGCTGACCGGTCAGGCCGGCCTCGACGCGGTCGTCGAGGCGATCAATCGCGCGCACCTCACTCAGTACATCGGCAAGCCGTGGGACGAGACCGCGCTGCTCCTCGCGGTCGAGAACCTGTTGCGGACGTACCGGCTGGTCCACGAGAACCAGGGGCTGATCGCGTCGCTGCAGTCGAAGAACCAGGCGCTGCTCGAGATGAACCGCGAGCTCGAGGCGAAGATCCACGAGCGCACGCACGAGCTCGCCGAGGCGAACACCCGGCTCGCGCAGCTCGCGGTCACCGATGGCCTGACCGGCCTGTACAACCACCGCCACTTCCACGAGCGCCTCACGCTCGAGGTCGAGCGCAGCCAGCGCAGCGGCCTGCCGCTCTCGCTGCTGATGCTCGACGTCGATCACTTCAAGCAGTTCAACGACACGTTCGGCCACCCCGCGGGTGACGAGGTGCTGCGCCAGCTCGCGCGTGTGCTCGCCGATACACGCCGTGCGAACGACGTGGTCGCCCGCTACGGCGGCGAAGAGTTCGCGGTGATCCTCGTCGACACTCCGAAGTTCACGGCGGCGAAGGTCGCCGAGCGGGTCCGCGACCGGATCTACAGCCACGACTTCTCCGAGGCCGCACCGCGCGCGGGTAGGCTCAGCGCCTCGCTCGGCGTGGCCACGTTCCCCGATGACGGCGCCGACGCGGAGACCCTCGTGCGCTCTGCCGATACCGCGCTCTACGCCGCGAAGCGCGCGGGCCGCAACCGCGTGGTCCTGGCGAGCGAGGCGCTGTCGCACACGCCCGAGACCGCCGGCGGCGGCTAGGTTCGCCCCCGCCTTTCATCCTACCTGCGCGAAATGATAGGTTCGCCGCCGATGAGCACCGAAGACATCGCGGTGATCGGCGCCGGGAGCTACGGCACCTGTCTGGCCGTGCTGTTCGGCCATCACGGTCATCGCGTGTGTCTGTACAACCGGAACGCCGAGACGACGCGCGCGATCGAAGCAGCGCGCGAGAACGTCGCGTACCTGCCGGGCCACAAGCTGCCCGACTCGGTCACCGTGTCGAGCGATCTCGAGGCGACCGTGCGCGGCAAGCGGTTCATCCTCGGCGTCACTCCCTCGCACGGCATCCGCGCCACGCTCGGTCAGGCGGCGCAGTGGATGGATCCCGATGCGATCGTGATCAACGCATCGAAGGGACTCGAGGAAGGCACGCTGCACACGATCGACGCCGTCTACCGGGACATCCTGCCCGAGCGGATCGCGGCGCGCGCGACCTACCTGTCGGGGCCCACGTTCGCGAGCGAGCTCGCCGCCGGAATGCCCGCGGCGATCGTGCTCGCCGGGCGCGACGTCGAAGCCACGAAGCAGGCGCAGGCGGCGCTGACCTCGCTCAACTTCCGCATCTACTCGACCGACGACGTTCCCGGCGTGCTGCTCGGCGGTGCGCTGAAGAACGTGATCGCGATCGGCGCCGGCATCTCCGATGGCTTCGGCTTCGGTTCGAACACGCGGATCATGCTGATCACGCGCGGCCTCGCGGAGATCACGCGGCTCGGCGTGATGCTCGGCGCGCATCCCCAGACGTTCGCCGGCCTCTCGGGCATGGGCGACCTCGTGCTGACCTGCTCGGGGGACTCGTCGCGCAACCGGCGCGTCGGCCTCGCGCTCGGTCAAGGCAAGAAGATGGCCGACATCCTCGCCGACATGAAGCAGGTCGCCGAGGGCGTCAAGACCACCAAGGTCGCGAAGGCGCTCGCGGAGAAGCTCGGCTGCGATGCGCCGATCATCGATGCGATGCACGCGATCATCTACGAGGGCGTGCCGGTGCGCGACGTGATGACGCGCATGCTCTCGCGCCCGCCGAAGATGGAACGCGACTGACGATGCTGGGGTACGTCCTCGACGAGATCTTCGTCCAGCATCGCGCACCCTCGGGGCACCCCGAGCGCCCCGCGCGCGCCGAGGCCGTGCGCGATGCGCTGCTCGCCGCGGGCATCGCCGATCGCGGTCGCCGGATCACGACGCGGGCCGCGACCGACGAGGAGCTGGCGCGTGTCCACGCGGGCGGCTACCTCGACGAGCTCGCGAAGACCATTCCCGGAAACACCGGCTGGCTCGACGCCGATACGTACTACTCGCCGGAGTCGTGGAACGCCGCGCGCAGCGCCGCCGGCACCACCGCGCAGCTCGTCACCGACGTGCTCGACGGGGCACTCGCGCAGGGCATCTCGGTGGTGAGACCGCCCGGTCACCACGCCACGCGCGATCGCGCGATGGGGTTCTGCCTGCTCAACAACGTGGCGATCGCCGCAGCTGCCGCGCGGGCGCGCGGTGCCAGGCGCGTCGCGATCCTCGACTGGGACGTCCACCACGGCAACGGGACGCAGGACATCTTCTGGGCCGACCCCGATGTCCTCTACCTCTCGGTGCACCAGTACCCCTACTACCCGGGGACCGGGGCACCGACGGAGATCGGCGCTCCGAACGCGAAGGGCGCCACGGTCAACGTCGGCCTGCCGCACGGCTCGGGTGACGCGGAGTACGCGGCGGTGTTCGACCACGTGTTGGTCCCGGCGCTGACCAAGTTCAAGCCAGATCTGCTGCTCGTCTCCGCCGGCTTCGATGCGTTCCAGCACGATCCGCTCGCCGGCATGCGCGTCACCCATGACGGGTTCTTCGCGATGGCGCAGCGCCTGCGCGCGTTCGCGGATGCACACACCGGCGGCAGGATCGTCGCGGTGCTCGAGGGCGGCTACGATCTCGAGGGTCTCTCGGGCGGGATGACCCGGGTGCTGTCCGCGTTCTCCGCGCCGTCGGCGACGCTGCCCGTGCTCGCTTCGCTCCCCGCGAACCTCGTCGCGCGAGCGGCGATCGAAGGCACGCTCGCTGCCCACGCCGCGGCCGGCGTCGCGATCCCGGCACCGGAGCGCGCCGGATGACGCGCCATCGCACGGCCGATCTCGAGCCCACCGCGTTCGGCGG
>JAYVLW010000598.1:0-7351 GCA_043759315.1 Myxococcales bacterium | reverse complement strand
GACAGAGCCTCCGCTATAACGGATACGCTGTCAAGGCGGACGAACGGACGTGATAGCGGATGCCCGTCGGAGAACGGCCAGGTGCCGCACGGGCCTCCTCGGCTACCATCGCCGCGTGCGCCGCCTGACCGTCTGTCTCGTGCTCGCTGCCTGCGGCGCCGACGGAGCCGCGCTCCTCGATGGGGGCAGCGACACCGTCGATGCGGCGTCAGGATCGTGCGTTCCGCGGACGGGGTGGACGACCGCGCCGAAGCTCGCGCGAGGAAAGACGCAGGAGACGGCCGCGGTCGCGCTCGCGGGCAAGCTGTACGTCCTCGGGGGATTCGACGACCAGGCGGCCGTGCTCGATACCGTGCAGGTCTTCGATACCCGCGCGTGCACGTGGGCAGCAGGCCCCGTGCTGCCGCGCGCGGTGCACCACGCCAATGCGGCGGTGGTCGGAGACACCATCTGGATCGTCGGCGCGATGGAGACCTTGTCGTTCACTCCGGTCGCGCACGTGTGGTCGTGGAAGCCAGCGAGCGAGACGGGATGGACCCAGCACGCCGCGATGCCCGGCCCGCGCGGCTCGGCGATCACCGGCGTGATCGGCGGAGTGATCTATCTGGCCGGCGGTCTGCGCGGCGGCACCGCGGTCGTCGATGTCTCCTCGTTCGATCCTGCGACGGGCACCTGGGATGCGACGTTGCCGCCGCTCCCCGAGTCGCGTGATCACGGGTGTGGTGGTGCGGTGGGTGGCAAGCTCTATGTCACGGGCGGACGGCGCGGGGGCATCGGCACGACGAGCCCGGTGGTCTCCGAGTACACGCCGGCCGGCGGCTGGGTCACCAAGGCGCCCATGCCTACTGCGCGCGGTGGGACGGCGTGCGGCGTGATCGCGGATCGGATCTACGTCGTCGGCGGCGAGGGCAACCCGGCGACCAGCGCCGGCGTGTTCGCGCAGGTCGAGGCGTACGCGCCGGCGAGCGATACCTGGGTGGAGCTCGCGCCGATGCCCGTTCCGCGCCACGGGATGGGAGCTGCCGTCCTGGAGGGCGCGCTGTGGGTGCCCGGCGGTGCGACCAAGCAGGGGTTCGGCGCCGACGATACGGTGGACGCGTTCGTGCCGTGATCAGTCGATGAAGTCGCTGCCCGGCGTCATGTCGACGTGGAAGTGGTCGCGGTGGGCCGCGTTGTAGTTCGGCGTGAGCACGATGTTGAACAGCTTGGCCGCCTTGAGCCCGCAGATCAGCTCGTGGAGAAACTGGTCCTTGCCGGCCACGGTGGCCGCGGTGCAGGTCTTCTCCGGAGCAGGATCGATCACGAAGTCGGTGTTGACCACGTAGGTCATGCCGGCGGTGTCCTTGAAGCTCGCGAGATCGATCGCGTTGCCGTACGCATGCTGCGAGATGCCGTTCGGGCAGTTCGGCGGCGTGCCGGTGTTGCCGATGCAGCGGTAGTTGTAGACGCCGAGGTCGGTGACCTCGATGATCTGCTTCGCGCGCAGCATCGGCGCGGCCTGCGCGAGCGACTTGATGATCGTGCAGTCGCCGAACATCTTCGTACGCGCTGTGCCGCCCGAGCGGTAGGGCATGCCGTTGATCGGCATCGTCACGGTGACGGGATCCACCACGCCGGGGCTCGCGGGACCAACGCTGTACGTGATCCTGTAGAGGTCGAGCCAGTCCTTGCACGTGGCGGGGGCCGGCTCGGTGACCTCGATCTCCACCGAGGCCTCGGCGATCGCGTTGTCGTCGGCATCGAAGTAGGTCGCGGTGAGCGTGGCGGGGCCCGCGGTATCGACGGAGACCGTGGCGCGACCGTCGGCGTCGAGGTCGGCGAGGGCGACGGTGGCGACGCTGATCCCCACACGCGCGGCCGCGCCTTGCACCGTGACCTCGACCGGCACCGTGGCGACCAGCGAGCCGAGCGCGTCGAGGTCCGCCCGCTGGAACACCGCGCCGGGCTCGGGCGAGACGATGGTGATCCCGATCGCGTCGTCGCTGGGATCACTGCACGCCGCGAAGACGAGGGCGAGGACCCAGGAGAAGCGCATGGGCGCATCTCGCCACCGACGGCGCGCCGGGTCAAGCGAGAGGTTCGGCCACGCGGTAGACTCCCTTCATGCGCTGGGTCGTCATCGCGATCGCCCTGGTCCTCGGCGTCCGCGCCGCGGCCTGCCGCGAAGGCGACCGGCCGCTCCGGTTCGCGACCTTCAACATCGAGGACTTCCCGAAGGACCAGCGCCAGATCGAAGGTGCGTTCGACGAGATCGGGCGCCTCGAGGCGGACTTCATCGCGGTCCAGGAGATCGTCGATCCCGCGGTGTTCTCGGCCGAGGCCGTCAACCGGCTGGGAGGCGCGTGGCAGTTCGCGGCGATCGATACCGCCCCCGGGATGCACCCGACCCACCACATCGGCGTGCTCTACGACCGCCGCAGGTGGACCGTGGTGGACCTGACGATGCACGACGAGACGCGCCTCGGCGCGACGCACAAGCCCACGCTCGAGGTCCGGTTGCGCCCGGCGGCTGGAGGCAACGTGCTGCGCGTGCTCGTGGTGCACCTCAAGGCGGGTGGCGAGAACGCCGACATCCGGGCGAAGCAGCACCTCGCGCTGGCGCGGATCATCGCGTACCGCACCGAGCGCACGATCGTGCTCGGCGACTTCAACGCGACCGGCGAGGCGGATCGCGCGAGCCTCGCGACCCTCGCGCGGCGGACGAATCTGGTGTGGGCCACCGAGGCCCTCGGCTGCAGCGCGTTCTGGTCACGCGACGACGGGTGCTTTCGGTCACGGCTCGATCACGTGCTGATGTGGCAAGCGCCGGCACGCGTCGAGGCGGCCGGTGGGTGCGCCACGCACGGTTGCGGCTGGGAGGAGAGCTGTCCCACGTACGCGGAGCATGTCTCGGATCACTGCCCGGTCGTCATCACCACGAGGTGAGGACAGCTCGCGTGGTCGCAAGTGCGCATCGCCGTTCGGGAGTCCGTGCCTAGAATGCGCGCGCCTCGAGGTCCGTCTCATCTGCATGACGGCTCGTATCCTGGTTGGTAGCACTCTGGTCCTCCTCGCCGGCTGCCCCGCGGCGCCCGTGACGTACTCCGCGCCGGTCGGTATCTCGCTCCACGCGAAGTCCTCGGATGCGACGAACGGCCTCGTCACGGATGACAAGCGGATCTCGACCGAGCAGGGCAACCCGTACGGCGCGTTCGTCAGCGAAGCGAAGGCCCGGCTCGCGGGCCGGTCGCCCACCGCGATCGTGGTCGAGGGCGCACGGATCTCGCTCGGCGATGGCTCGAGCGGCGTGCTCTCCCTCGCCGAGGTGTTCGGCGGCAACGTCGCGATCGACTTCCTGATCGACGACAGCAACAACAGCTTCGGCGTCGCGAACGCGGTCGTCGATGCGACCGTGACCGAGGCGCTCTCGCTGGATCCGCACTTCGATTCGGGCGCGCTCAGCGAGTTCGACTACCTGAAGCTGCTCGGCGGCCACTTCACGGTGGTGGCGCGCGGCACCGCGGCGCGCGGCTTCGCCGACAAGGGTGCGAACGGCGACCTCGAGGTCACCCTGACGTTCGCGGCGTTCGAGTAACCGGAACCACGGGTAGCATGGCCGTCCGCATGACTGACTGCCCACCCGCGCCCTGGCAGACGCACGGCCGCGCGTTCATCCAGCCGTACCTCGTGCGCGCCTCGGACCTCGCGCTCCCCGCTGGGTTCCGCCCGGTCGCCGTCGCCGGCCGATGCGTCGGGATGCTCGCGCTGATCGAGTATCAGCCCCCATCACCGCTGACCTACGCGGAGCTGGTGTGGATGCCGTGCATGATCTCGGCGAGCGGCCTCCGCGGCTACTACGTCGCGAAGATGTACGTCGACTCGCCGGCGTCGCTCGCCGCGGGGCGCGAGCTGTGGGCGTTGCCGAAGCAGCTCGCACGGTTCGAGATCGGCGATCGCGAAGCGATCATCGAGACCGAGGACGGAGCGCACCTCGAGCTCTCGCTCGTCCAGCGCGGTCCGGCGCTGCCGCTCCGCGCGGGTGCGGGGACGGTGCAGGACGGCGGCGCCGACCTGGTGCGGTTTCGCGGCACCGGGACGGCGCGCACGGCGTCGGGCGGGATCACCGTGCGGACGGCGAAGGGTGTCGACGGGTGGACCGGCTTCGCGACCGCGCGCCGCGTACCGGGGCTCGGCGCGGCGTTGACGAGCTTCGCGATCACGATGCTGCCGCCGCTACGGCACGCCCGGGCTACTCGACCGTGACCTTGCCGTTCTTGATGCGGATCTTCGCGTCGCCGGTGAACTTCACGTCGCCGTTGCCGGTGTGGAGGATGCACGGCGTCGAGCCCTGGATGCTGACGGACGAGGTCTTGCTGCGATCGAACGTCACGCTGTAGTCGCTACCGGAGCAGGTGGCCTTCCAGGTGTAGTCCTTGGAGTCCTCGTTGTAGTAGCGGAGGGTCATCGACGCGTGGGCGACCGTGGCGGTGAACAGGATGGTGGCAAGCGAGAGGGCGGGAAACAGGTGCTTCATGCCTGTTCGGACGAACGCCGTGACCGAGGGTCGCCCGATCGAACATGCCATCCCCCGCGGTGAGGTATCGTCGTCGATGTGCGGCAGTGGTTCGTCGCGGTGGCCCTCGTGCTGTTCGGGTGCCGGGCACCGAACCGCCCGGCGGTGCCTGGAGATACCGCGGTCGGCGTGACCGCGGTGACGATCGAGCCCGACGCCGCGTCCACGCTCGTCTACAAGCCGCTGATCAATCTGCTCGGGGTGCGCGCGAAGACGCTTCTGTACCCGGAGCGGCCGTTCAACGAGTACCGGCTCGCCGAGGACCGGCGACGGATCGCCGGGTGGCTGCAAGGGCAGGGGCGGTTCGACGCCACGGTGGACGCGCCGCGCGTGACCTGGGACGCGGCGCGCTCGCACGTGACGGTCGCGTGGCCGGTGCACGAGGGCGCGCGCTACACCGTCGCCTCGGTGACGTTCGTCGGCGCGCCACCGGAGCATGCCGCGGCGCTGCGCTCCATCCTCCCGTTCGGTGCCGGATCGGCCATCGATCTCGAACCGTATCGCCTGCTGCGGCTCGAGATGGCGACCTACCTCCAGGACCACGGGTTCGGCCATGCACGCGCGTACAGCCGCGTGTTCGTCGATCGCGCCACGAAGACGGTCGGATGGTTCTACTACGTGGACCCGGGTCCGCTCACGCGCGTCGGTTCGCTGGCGGTCGAGGGCAACGATCAGGTCCCGGCGGCGGACGTGCTCGTGCGCGCGGGCTTGACGGTGGGGGCGCCGTTCTCCACGGCGGCGGCGCGCCGAGCGGAGCTCGCGCTGCTCGACACGGGCGCGTTCGTCTCGGTGAACGTGATCACCGACGCCGACATCCACCGACTGCCCGAATACCCGGATACCGGCGGCATCATGACCGCGGATCAAGTCGCGGCCGATGGCTCGCTCGTGCCGCGCACCCTGCCGCACAGCCTCGCGGTCAAGATCGTGGTCGTGGAGGCGCCGGCGCGGCGGATGCGCATCGAGGCCGGCGTCGAGGCGGATCCCACGCGGATCGATGCGTTCGCCGGGGCGCGGGTCACGCTGCGCAATCTGTTCGCGCCGCAGCACCACCTCGTCCTCGACGGTAACCTCGGCTACGGTCACACGTTCGATCAGGCAGGCATCGCGAACCGCCTCTACGGCAGCGCGCTCGTCCAGTACCTGCACGCTCTCACCTCGATCGACGTCCGGCTGACCGGCCGCTGGCGCGATGTGCTGTACCCCTCCGCGCTGCTCCGCGTGCTGACCGCGGGCCCCGGGCTGCGCGCGGTGCCGGTGCCCGGTGTGATGCTCGAGCTCGACGCGCTCTACCGGTTCGCACGCACGCTCGATCTGCCGGCGATCGATCCGGCCACCGCCGGCAGCTTCACCGCCGCGGACGCGCGCGGTGTCGAGCTCGTCGGCAGCGCGATCGTCGACCGGCGCGATGATCGCGTGGAGCCCACGCGCGGCTGGTTGGTCGGGCTCACCGGATCGTACTCGCCGGGCGGACCGCTCGGCGATCACCGCTGGCTACAGGTGACGACGGAGGCGCGGGCGTTCTCGAGACTCGGCGGGCCGTGGTCGATCGGCGGGCGAGCATCGTCGGGCTGGGTGCTGCTCGGCGGCGATGCCGGCGTCCCGCTCGGCCCGCGGCTGTTCGGCGGCGGGCCGTACGGGATGCGCGGCTTCGGGCGCGATCGGTTGTCGCCGGCCGCGTGCAAGGCGGGTACGAGCTGCGACCGCGTGCTCGTCGGCGGCCGGAGCCTCGTCGAGGCGAGCGTGGAGCTGCGGCTGCTCCCGCTCCGCAAGCAGTACGGTGCGGCGGCGTTCGTCGATGTCGGCGGTGCGGGAGCGAACGCCAACGCGTTCGCCAGCGGGGTTTCGCTCGCCGCCGGGATCGGAGGCCGGTTACGCTTGTGGTACCTGCCGATCGCGCTCGACCTCGCATACCGGATCCTCGACGCAGGTGACGCCGGCGCCGCCTGGGGACGCGTGCTCGCCTTCGTCCGGATCGGCGAGGCGTTCTGATGGCGAAGCGACCGCTGTGGCGGCGGATCACGCGCGCGGTCGCCTGGGTGCTCGGCGTCTTGGTGCTGCTCGTGGTGCTCGCGGTCGGGCTCCTGCACACGCCGTGGGGGAAGCGACTGGTGCGCGGACGGGTCGAGGCGCGGCTCGCGAAGACGTTCGCTGGCGGCGCCACGCTCGGCTCGCTCGACTACGGCTTCCTGTTCTCGCACGTCGAGCTCGGCGACCTCGTCATCAACGATCCGAGCGGGAAGCCCGCGATCACGGTCAAGGCGCTTCACGCGGCGCTCGATCGCGGCAGCGTGATCGCGGGCGCGCCGGTGATCGAAGACCTCGTGATCGACGGGCTCGACGTCTCGATCGTGGAGGGCGCCGATGGCCGGACGAACCTCGCCGGGCTGATGGCGCCATCCGATCGCAAGCCGCTGTCATCGATCTCGGTGCGCGCGCTCTCGATCTCGGGCGCCGCCACCGTGACGAAGGCGGATGGCACCGTGGTGACCGTCGCCGAGCTCGCGTTGACCGGCACCGTGACCGCGCGCCCGATCGCGAAGGAGCTCGAGCTCGTGCTCGGGCCCGTGGCGGCGAAGCTCTCGATCGCGCGGCCCGGTGCGCCGCGGCGCGATCTCGATCTCGCGATCGCGTCGACCGCCGTGACGCGGCGGGGGGCCGGGATCGATGCCGTGCTGACCGTGGTCTCGGCCGGGGCCGTGTCGATCGGGGACGTGCGGGCGCACGCGCAGCTCGACGGAGGCTTGCTGGTCGGTGAGCAGTCGGTCGCGTTCTCGAAGGTCCACATCGATCGCGGCA
>JAYVLW010000597.1:0-4122 GCA_043759315.1 Myxococcales bacterium | reverse complement strand
ACCGCGAACGCCGACGAGGCGACCGCGTTCTACGAGCGCGCGATCGCGGGCGGCCACGAGGGCGTGATGGCGAAGGCGCTGGATGCACCGTACGACGCGGGCAAGCGCGGCGCCGCGTGGCTGAAGATCAAGCACGTCCATCGGCTCGACCTCGTTGTGCTCGCCGCCGAGTGGGGCTCGGGGCGGCGCCGCGGGCTCCTCTCGAACCTGCACCTCGGTGCGCGCGATCCGGGCGGCGGCTTCGTCATGCTCGGCAAGACGTTCAAGGGCATGACCGACGAGGTCCTGGCGTGGCAGACCACGGCGTTGCAGGCGATCGCCGAGGATCGCGACGGCCACGTGGTCTACGTGCGGCCGGAGAAGGTCGTGGAGATCGCGTTCAACGACGTCCAGCGCTCGTCGCAGTATCCCGGCGGCGTGGCGCTGCGGTTCGCGCGGCTCGTGCGTTACCGCGATGACAAGACCGCCGCGCAGGCCGACACGATCGAGACCGTGCGCGCGATCGCGATCGCCAGTGGCGCCCTGCCGGCCACCTAACCGCGCGCGGCGGCGGTGCGGATCTTCGCGAGCAGGCCGGTCCTCGCCGTCGCGGGCATGAACGCCGCGCGCGCCGCGTTCTCGGCGACCTGCGCGAGCTCGGTCGCGGTGAGGTCCAGCGCGGCCGCAGTCGCGCGGTAGTTCTCGCCGATGTAGCCGCCGAAATACGCTGGATCGTCGGAGTTGATCGTCACGGCGACGCCCTGGCGGAGCAGCTTCGCGAAGTTGTGGTGCGCCAGGTCCTTGACCACGCACAGCTTGAGGTTCGACAGCGGGCACACGGTGAGCGGGATGCGATCGCGCACCAGTCGGGCGACCAGCGCGGGATCTTCATCGCAGCGCACGCCGTGATCGATGCGCTCGACCTTGAGGACATCGAGCGCGTCGGTGATGTACGCGGCCGGGCCTTCTTCGCCGGCGTGCGCCACGGCGCGCAGGCCCAGGTCGCGCGCCTTCGCGAACACGCGCGCGAACTTCGCCGGCGGGTTGCCCTTCTCGCCGGAGTCGAGGCCGACGCCGACGAGGTCCGACAGGAACGGCATCGCCCCCTCGAGCGTGGCGAACGCGTCCTGCTCCGACAGGTGGCGGAGGAAGCACAGGATCAACCCGCTCGTGATGCCGTAGCGGCGGTGCGCGTCGTCCATGGCGTCGCGCAGGCCGGCGACCACCTCCTCCATCGGGACGCCCCGCGCGGTGTGCGACTGCGGATCGAAGAACAGCTCCGCGTGGACCACGTTGTCGGCGTGCGCGCGCGTGAAGTAGGCCATCGCGAGCGCGTAGAAGTCGCGGCGATCGCGGAGGACGCCGCAGCCCGCGTAGTAGAGGTCGAGGAACGATTGTAGATCATGGAAGTTGTAGGCCGCGCGCACCGCGTCGACCGACGCGTAGGGCAGGGAGATGCCGTGCTTGCCCGCGAGGCTGAACATCAGCTCCGGCTCGAGCGAGCCCTCGATGTGGAGGTGCAGCTCGACCTTGGGGAGGCGCTGGATCAGACGCGCGCGGGCGGGATCGATCGGCATGCACGCTGATACCAGAAACACCCGACCCGCGGATCGGGCGGTGTAGGTGTCACCGCTCCCGAACGTGTCGATGCGGGGCCTCACCCGGTTCCCCGCGCCGGGCTGTTCTAGGGTCTGTTCCGGCTTGCCGCTCGGGGGCGCCACGGCTACGGTCGCCGGCCCATGACCGACGAGACCGCTCCCGTTAACAGTGCGCCCGTGGACTTCGATCCGGTGCCGCCGCTCGCCGACAAGCTCGGCCTCGCGCGGGGCTCGATCGCCGCGGTGATCGCGCTGCTCGATGAGGGCAACACGGTCCCGTTCATCGCCCGCTACCGCAAGGAGCGCACGGGCGGTCTCGACGAGGTGCAGATCCGCGCGATCGAAGAGCAGCGCACCTACCTCGTCGAGCTCGAGACGCGGCGCGCCACGATCCTCGCCTCGGTCGGCGAGCAGGGCAAGCTGACCCCGGAGCTCGAGGCGAAGCTGCGCACGGCCACCGGCAAGAGCGAGCTCGAGGACCTCTACGCGCCGTATCGGCCGCGCCGCAAGACCCGCGCTTCGGTGGCGCGAGAGAAGGGCCTCGCCCCGCTCGCCGAGAGGATCGCGGCGCAGGGCCCCGACGGTGACCCGCTCGCCGAGGCCGCGGCGTTCGTCAACGCCCTTGCCGGCGTGGCCACCGCCGAGGACGCGCTCGCGGGTGCGCGGGACATCGTCGCCGAGCAGATGGCCGATGCCGCCGAGGTCCGCGCGTGGGTCCGCAAGGAGTACGCGGAGCACGGCGAGCTGGTCTCGACCGTGGTCCCCGGCAAGGGCGACGAGCCCACGAAGTTCGAGCAGTACTACTCGTTCGGCGAGGCCGTGAAGACGATCCCGTCGCACAGGTTCCTCGCGATCCGCCGCGGCGAGGCCGAGGGCGTGCTGCGCGCGCAGGTCATCGTGGATCCGAACCGGGTCGGTCACGGCATCGCGCGCCTCATCGGCTGGAACGACCAGTCGCCGTGGGGCGCGCAGCTCCACCTCGCGATCGCGGATGCGCTGAAGCGGCTGCTGTCGCCGAGCGTCGAGAACGACGTGCGCGCCGAGCTCAAGCTGCGCTCCGATCACGCGGCCGTCGATATCTTCGCCGGCAACCTGCGAAACCTGATGCTCGCGTCGCCGCTGGGCAGCGCGGCGGTGATCGGCGTGGATCCGGGCCTGCGCACCGGCTGCAAGTGCGCCGCGATCGACGCGACCGGGAAGTTCCTCGGCACCGTCACGGTGTTCATCACGCAGGGCGACGCGCAGATGGCGAAGGCGAAGGAGGACTTCCTCGCGTTCGTACAGAAGTTCACGCCGCGTGCGATCGCGGTCGGCAACGGCACGGGGGGCCGCGAGGCCGAGGCGTTCGTCAAGAAGTGCCTCGGTGACGCCGGCCTGCGCGAGGGCCCCGACGCCCCGTTCGTCGTGCAGGTCAACGAGGCTGGCGCGAGCGTGTACTCGGCCTCCGACCTCGCGCGCGAGGAGTTCCCCGAGCTCGACCTCACGATCCGCGGCGCGATCTCGATCGCGCGGCGGCTCCAGGATCCGCTCGCCGAGCTCGTGAAGATCGAGCCGAAGTCGATCGGCGTCGGTCAGTACCAGCACGACGTCCACCAGCCGCTGCTCGCGAAGAAGCTCGGCGATGTCGTCGAGGACTGCGTCAACAAGGTCGGCGTCGAGCTCAACACCGCGAGCGCGATGCTGCTCGGCTACGTCGCCGGCATCGGCAAGTCGCTCGCGAAGAAGATCGTGCTCCACCGCGATGCGCACGGTGCGTTCTCCGCGCGCGGGCAGCTCATGGACATCTCGGGCCTCGGCCCGAAGGCGTTCGAGCAGGCCGCCGGCTTCTTGAGGATCCCGGGCGCGACGCATCCCCTCGATGCCTCGTCCGTCCATCCCGAGCGCTATCCGCTCGTCGAGAAGATGGCCGCCGATCTCGGCGTCGAGCTGCCCGCGCTGATCGGCAACCAGGAGCTGGTCGACAAGATCGATCTCTCGAAGTACGTCGAGGGCGATGTCGGCCTGCCGACGCTCCACGACATCGCGGGCGAGCTCGCGAAGCCCGGCCGCGATCCGCGCGCCGAGTTCTCGCCGCCCGCGTTCCGCGACGACGTCACGGCGATGGAGGATCTCAAGCCGGGCATGGTCCTCGAGGGCATCGTCACGAACGTGACCGCGTTCGGGGCGTTCGTCGATATCGGCGTCCACAACGACGGGCTCGTCCACGTCTCCCAGCTCGCCGAGCAGTTCGTCAAGGATCCGTCGGAGGTCGTCAAGGTCGGCCAGAAGCTGACCGTGCGTGTCCTCGAGGTCGACAGCGCGCGCAAGCGGATCGCGTTGTCGGCGAAGCGCGGCGGTCAGCAGCAGCAGCACCGACAGCCGCGCCAGGGTGGCGAGGGTCAGCCGCAGCAGCAGCAAGGCCCGGGGCCCGGACCCGGCGGCAATCGCCGCGGCGGTCGTGGTCGCGGCGGCGCCGGTCGCGGTCCTCGCCCCGAGCAGCAGCACGCGCAGGGCGGGCAGCACACGCAGCCGCCGAGCGACCAGCCGGTGGGCGACCAGGCGCCGA
>JAYVLW010000596.1:0-2865 GCA_043759315.1 Myxococcales bacterium | reverse complement strand
ATCCCGCCGCGGCCGAAGCGATCTGCCTCGCGCTCGCGGAGCGTGCCCTTCGCGAGGCGTTGCGCGACGCGGGTCTCTGGAACGAGGTCACCGACCGCGCGTCGCGCTCGCATATCGCCTTCACTTTCGGCACCGGACTCTCGGAACTCGTGACGCCACTGCATGAGCTCGTGCAGCGGATCGCCGAGACGGTCGGGCTCGACGGCGCACGGGTCACGGTCTCCACGGCCTGCTCGTCGTCGACCACCGCGATCGGGGTGGGGCTCGATCTGATCGCGATGAGCAGCGCCGACATCGTCGTGGCCGGCGGGGCAGATGTTCTCACGCCCGAAGTCTTCGCCGGATTCCACGCCCTCGGCGTGCTGACACAGGGACGCTGTGCGCCGTTCAGCGCGCCCGCCGGCACGTCGCTGGGCGAAGGTGCCGGCTTCCTCGTGCTCGAGCGCGAGACGCATGCAGTGGGGCGCGGCGCGCCCGTGCTCGCCCTGCTCGCGGGGTACGGCTTGTCGTGTGATGCCTGGCACGAGACGTCGCCGGACCCCAAGGGCGCCGGGATCGAGCGGGCGATCCGCAGCGCGATCACCGATGCGGGCCTCACCCCCGCAGCGATCGACTATGTGAATGCGCACGGTTCCGGCACGCAGGCCAACGATTCGGCCGAGTGGCTCGGCATCCACCGGGCACTCGGCGAGCGCACCGTTCATGCCCCGGTCAGCTCCACCAAGGGAGCGCTCGGACATGCGCAGGGCGCAGCAGGTGTGCTCGAGGTCATCGTCACTCTCGAGGCGATGCGCCACCACGCGATCCCGCCGACACTGAACTTCGTCGGGCCGAGACCCCATGCGCCCCCCGATCCGGTGCCGGGCCCATTCCCGCGCGCGGCCGCGACCGAGCGCATCGTCTCCGTGAACTCGGCGTTCGGCGGAGCGAACGCAGCGCTGGTCCTCACGCGAACGCGCGCGCGAGTCGGTGCAGCGCCTCGCCGTGCCGTTCTGCTGCGCGGGCTCGCTGCGGTCGGGGAGTTCGCTCTCGTCGACGACGAGCGCGACGTGCTCGGTGTGATGCTCCCGGCCGACGAGTTGCGTCGATGCGATCCCTCAGCACGCGCGCTCACGGCGGCCGTCGCACTCGCGCTTCGCGACGCGCACCACCGCGTGACCGGCGTGCGTCGCGACCGAACCGGTCTCTTCGTCGGTCAGCGACGGCCGTCACCGGCGAGTCTGAACGCGTTCGCCGACAGCGTCGTCGCGAACGGACTGCCGCAGCTCTCGGCGAGCGCGTTCGCGCGAATCGTGCTCAATGCGGCGGCAGGGACCTGCGCGCGACTCCTCTCGTTGCGCGGGCCGCACACGGCGATCACCACCGGCGCCGCCAGTGGACTCACGGCGGTGATCCTCGCCGCCGAGCACCTCGCGACGCGAGGGGACATCGAGGCGCTCGTGGCGGCGGGCGTGGATGAGCGCTACGTGAAGCACTCGGTCGAGGCCGACGACACGCCCGACGACACGCCCGACGGCGCGATCGCTGTGCTGCTGGCTTCGGCCGCGGAATCGGCCATGGCGTCGAGCGGTGTGGTTGTCGCGCCCTTGGGCAACGCGCCGCCGCGTGTGCGGCTCGTCGGCTGGGGCCTCGCCGGCCCCGACGAACTCGGGCGCGTGATCGACCTCGCGGCCCCCGAGGGCCTGCCTGACGGCACCCTGCGACTGCCAACCGATCTCGCCTCGCGCGGCGCCTGCTCTGCTTTGGTACTCCTCGCCGAGGCCGTTCGTGCATTGCGTGCCGGGACGCACGAACATGTGCTCGTGACTAGCACTGCTCCCGCCGCAGTGAGTGCGGCGCTCTTTCTCTCCCGTTGAGGTCAGTCGTGGATCCTGCCATCTCCTCCTATGTCGACAGACGCGCCGATGCCCTTGGTCGCGTACGTGCGATCATCATCGGCACGCTTCGCGTGGACCGCGCTCCGGACGAGCTCGATCCCGACACCGCGATCTTCGGTAGCGGCCTCGGGCTCGACTCGATCGACGCGGTCGAACTCGTCGTCGCGCTCGACACGACGTTCGGCATCGAGCTCGGCGGCGATGTCTTCGGTCGCGCCGAGATGCGGACGATCAATGGTCTGGTGGACCTCGTGCTCGCTCACGAGTCGAAAGGGAGGCGACATGCCGCGACGGTCTGATGCCGCTGACGCACTGCGCGCCTCGGTCGTGGTGACGCGGCTCGACCATGTGCATGTCGTCCGCTTAACCGGAGCCGACGCCGCTCGCGCACTCGGCCGCCTCGCCGCCGGCGTGATCCGCGCGCGCGACGGACAGGTGCAGCATGTGCTCTTGCTGAACGAACGAGCACGGTGTTTGGCGGACGGATTCGTCCTGTGCGATGACGAGGCGTTCGACCTCATCTACGAAGGGCCGACTCCCGCTGCGATGCTGACGCATATCGCCGCGCACCTGCCGCAGGAGTGGGACGTCACGGTGGAGGATCGGTCGGTGTCGCACGCGTTGCTCGGCATGGACGGTCCATTCGCCTGGGAGCTCGTGAGTCGGATCGTCGGCGCGGAGGCGGTCGGTCTGCCATACCTGACGTTCTTCCATGCGCACGAGTTCTGCTGCATTCGCTCGGGCAAGACCGGCGAGTACGGGTACAGCCTGCTGCTCCCGCGCGGCGGGCTCGACGCTCTCGAGGCGCGCGCGCTGGCGGAGGGGGCGTCGCTCGACGCGGCGCCGGGGACACTCGAAGTGCTCGACACGGGAGCGCTCGAGTGCTTCTTCTTCAACATCAGGGGTGAAGGTCGTGCCGACGTCACGCCGATCGAACTGCAGCTGCAGTGGCGCGTGAGTTACGACGGCGACGGCATTGGCCTCCCGG
>JAYVLW010000595.1:0-23767 GCA_043759315.1 Myxococcales bacterium | reverse complement strand
GGATGATCTGGTCGGGGACTTCACGGAGAACCTGTCCACGGGGGGCACGTTCGTCGCCACCAATCGCGCGCTTCCGATCGGCACCCGCGTCCAGCTCGTCCTGTCGTTCCCGGGTCTCCTCGAACCGATCTCTCTCGAAGGCGTGGTCCGGTGGAAGCGCGAGGAGCCCGGAGAGGACGGTGATGCGGGCGCGGGCATCGAGTTCGAGCCCGGTCCAGCACGCGACGCGCTCGCCTCCGTGATCGACAAGGTCAAGAACCGCGATCCGAAGACGGTGTCGCGCCTGTTCCGCGTGCTCGTGGTCGAGGACAACAAGCACGTCGCCCAGCTCATCACCGAAGGCCTGCGCGGCTCGTCGCGCCGCGACTTCGGCGGTGTCTCGTTCGTGTTTCGAAATGCCGAGGACGGCCGGGCGGCGGTGGAGATCCTCCGCCGCGAGACCTTCGATGCGCTGATCATCGATGTCTACTTGCCGATCCTCGACGGCCCACGGGTGATCATGCAGGCGCGCACCGAGCTCGGCCTCACCGACCTGCCGATCATCGCGGTCTCCGCCGGCGGCGACGCGGCGCGGCGCTCCGCGCTCGACGCCGGCGCCAACATCTTCCTCGACAAGCCGATGCGCCTCCGCCAGGTCATCGACACGATGCAGCGTCTGCTCGCGGGGTAGCCTCGGACTCACGGCGTCGTACGGTTGGTCGCCTACTTGACCTTCGCCTTGAGCTCGAGGACCTCGGCGTTCTCCGGCTCGGTCTTCATCGCCAGCGCGAGCGCGGCCTTCGCTTCGGCCTTCCTGTTCAGCGCGAGGAACGCGCGCGTGCGTCCGATCTGAACGATCGCGGGACGGCGCGGTGGCGGCGTCAGCAACATCATCGTGTCGTACGCGAACAGAGCGCGGTTACCATCCCCGAGCTCGAGCGCGGACTTGCCGAGACCGTTGAGCACGTCCGGATCCGCGGGCGCGATGTACGTCGCCATCTCGGCATACGTCTTCACCTTCGGCCAGTTCGCGAGCTTTCCGTACTCCGCGATCAGCTCCTTGAGCGGCGCGAGCTCCATCTGCTCGAGGAAAGCGTAGTGCTCCATCTCGGCGAGGCTCTTGGGGATGTTGCCCTGCTTCTTGTAGAGCGCGGCGAGCTCCTGATAGGGGTAGCTGCGCTCGGGATCGAGCTTCTTCGCCGCGCACAGCTGCTTCTCGACCTCGGCGAAATCACCGTCCGTCTGCGCGATCTGCGCGAGCCGCGTCCGGAGATCGTAGCTGTCGTGGCCATCGGTGATCAGGCCCACGAACAGTGACTTCGCCTTCGGTGCCTCGTTCTTGTGGAGCGCGACCTCGGCCAGGATGTAGCGCGCGTACGGCTGCTTCGGATCGAGCACGAGCGCGGCGGTAGCCACGGTCGCGGCCTTCTCCGCATCGCCGCCGTAGTAGTGGCCGAGCGCCACGATCGCGCGCGCCTTGCCATCCTTCGGTGCCGCATCCGCGGCGATCTCGAGCTTCGTCACGTCATCGAGGCCGCGGCTCGGCAGCTTGAACGTACCGGCGTAGGGCTTGAGGCGGACGTCGAGGTAGGCGCGGAAGTCAGCATCGAGCTGCGCGACCGTCTTGCCGGTGATCGCCTGGAGCACCTCCGCGGTCTCCTTGCCCTTGCCGAACAGCCGGAGTGCATCGACGATCTTCGGAAATCCGTAGTTCTGCACGAGGAACTCGATCGTCACCGCGGACTGGTAGTACGCGACGACGACGGCGCTCGTATCGGGCTGCATGAACTCGGAGTTGAGCGCGCCGATCGAAGGCAGTGTGTTGTTCGCGACCGCGCCGTAGAGGTCCGCGTCGTTCTCGCGGCGCCACCACGGGCTCGCCACGAGCGTCTCGTACTCGCTGAGCCCCTCGGTGAACCACCGGGGTACGCGCGAGTTCGAGAGCTGGATCGCGAACACGTGACCGAGCTCGTGCCACAGCACCATGCCCCAGTTGATGTCACCGGTCGCCGGCGACATCGCCGTGATCACCTTGCCGAAGCACACCCCGAGCGCCCCGAGATCCGGCAGACCCACCGTGCGGATCGCGTAGTCGGTGCGATCGGCGTAGAGCTCGAGCGTGGTCGGCAGGGTCGGTGTGAAGCCGTAGCGCTTGACCATGTCGGCGAACGCTCGCTCCATGGTCGGCTCGAGGAACCGCGACAGCACCTGCCGCTCCTCGTTGTGGTAGCGGATGCGAAAGCTCTTCGTCATCGCGATCGAGTAGTCCTTCGGGATCGTGGTCTTGAACAGATCGCGCGTGTTGTAGGTGCGGACGTTGTACTGGTCGCCGACCCACGATTTCTCGATCCACTCGAGACCTTCCTTCTCCATCCCGAGGCGGAGGTAGCCGAGGCCCGCGCCGGCCATCGCCTCGTAGAAGCTCGGCTTCAGCTTGACCGCTTCCTTCTCGAGCTCGATCGCCTCGACGTAGCGGTGCTCGCGGACGGCCGAACGCGCGACGATCCGGTACAGCTCCGCGTACGCCGGATTGATCGCGAACGCCTTCTTGCGCTCGACGTCGTAGGTCTTCGTGTCGTCGCGTAGCCAGGCGATCGTCGCCTTCATCGCGATCGCCTCGGTGTCCTGAGGATTGATGGCGAGGACGCCATCGAGGGTCTTCTTCGCGGCGTCCCACTGGTTCTGATCGATGCTGATCGACGCCTGCACCTTCAGCGCACGTACGTTCTTCGGGTTGACGGCGAGCGCTGCATCCACGTGATGGCGCACCGCCGCGAGCTCGTAGCGCGTCTCCACGATCACCTCCGCCATCGCCGCGTGCGCGTCGGGGTGGTTCGGGTTGACCTTGAACACCTCTTCGAGCGTCTGCTCGGCCAGCGGCGCCGCGTACTTCTGCAAGAACAGATCGGCCCACTCCACGCCGGCATCGGTGAGCTGCGGGTTCAGCTTCAGCGCCTCGCGAAACGCATCGTTCGAGAGCTGGAAGTTCGCCGTGTAGCGCGCGGCGATCGCGAGCTGCACGAGCGATGGCGGATCGTCGAGGTTGAGCTTCTGCGAGTCGGACTCCTTCACCGTCTCGTCGAACAGCGCCTTCGCGCCGAGCGAGTCTCCCGACCAGTACCGCGCGAGACCGAGCGCGGTGCGGACCCCGCGATCGTCCGGGCGCTCCTTCGCGAGCGCTTCGAGATCCTTGCGCGCATCGGCGAGCCTGCCGGTGTGAATGCGAACGTCGGCGAGGTCCATCCGTGCCTCGGCGGCCTGCGCATCCTTGCCTGCCGCGAGCGGCGCGAGCGTCGCCTCCGCTCCGGCGTAGTCGCCGGTCGCGGTCTGCGCGCGCGCGAGCAACAACCGTGCGGCCGTGCGGTCCTTGCCGACCACCTTGCCGAGCTCGGCGATCGCGGTCTTGTAGTCGCCCGCCACGAGCTTGTCGCGCCCGGTCGCGAAGTCGGCGCGTGCCGTCCCCGCTGCCGCAAGGAGGCATACCAACGCCAGAGCTGTCCGGGTCATCCCCTCGAATCTGTGCGACGCGGCTACCCCTGTCAAACACGACCTTGGTGCTATCCTTCCAGGGTGGCAGAACCGTCGAAGACACCTGTTGAAGGCGCAACAGGGCTGTACACGTCCTTCGATGCGTTCCTGAAGCAGGCGATTCGCGAGTACTACGACCGCGGTTGGACCACCCGGAAGGGCAACTTCATCGCGCTGCTGATCTCCTCGGGGACCACCTCGTTTGCCATGGCCAAGGACTCGGTCGTCGATGGCTCGGGCACCAAGAAGGTCGCGATCGGTGCCGGTCTCGCGATCGCGCTCCGCATCGGTCTCAAGTACGCGCTCGGCGGCCCGCTCGGCCTGGTCCTCAGCGTCGCCGCGGGTGCGTCGATGATCAGCTACTTCATCCGCAACCAGAAGGACATCATCAAGAAGGTGGGCGTCTACAAGACGACGATCGCCGACATGCACAAGAAGTACGACGACATCCAGTCGGGCTGGCGCGACGGGAAGTACAAGGACACCGATCGCAACCTCATGATCGATGGCCTGATGAAGCAGTTCATCACCCAAGTAGACGAGGCGTGACCCGAGGCCCGTCATCCCGGAGGGGCTGGTGGGTGGTGGTGGTGGTGGTGGCGGTCCTCGCCGGTCTCGGCGCGGGAGGCGCATCTGCGAAGGGTCCCGAGAAGCGAGCGCCGGAGGCGAAGAGGCCGCCCGAGCCGAAGGCGCCGACGCCGGCACCTGCCCCGGCGCCACCTCCCGAGCCCAGACCCCAGCCGCCGCCGCCGGATCGTCCACCGCCGGAGCAGCGCCGGATGGTCGGGATCCTCGACGTGCGCGTCGATGGCGTCTCGGATGACGTCAAGGCGAAGTTCGAGCAGCAGCTCGAGCAGCAGCTCGATACGAACCAGTACTGGCTCTCGAACCGCGCCCAGATGCGCGAGCGCATGAAGTTCTCGACGAAGTGGACCGAGGGGTGCCTCGTCGGCGAATGCCTCGCAGAGGTTCGCACGCAGACCCGCGCCGAGCTCGTGCTGCTCGCCGCGCTCAACGGCTCGGGTACGAGCTTTGGCTATGTGGTCACGCTCGTGCGGACGGACACCGGCCGCGTGCTCGCGCAGAAGTCCGAGCGCTGTGACGTGTGCACCATCAACGAGGCGATGACCGAGGCGACGCTCGCCACCATCGCGCTCCTCAACGAGATCCCGAACGCGCTCCCCGATGACGCGGCACTCCGGGCGACGGCGATGAAGACGCTCGTGAGCGTCACCAAGCGCGAGCAGGACGGCCGCCGCCGGCACAAGCGCCGGATCGGCACGGTGCTGACGCTCACCGGGCTCGCGGTCGGGATCGGCGGTGCGGCGGCGGCGTACTTCGTCATGGATCACCCGACGTGGGCGTTCGGGCTCGCCGCCGGGGGCGCCGGCATCGCGACCGGCGGTGTGGTGGTGCTCACCTTCTAGCGCCCGAGTCGGTGCTAGGTTCTCCGCCATGGTCCGTCAGGGAGTCGCGATCGCTGTGCTCGGATGCGCGCTCTGCGCGTGCGACGACTCGTTGACGACGGCGCTGTTCGTGGTGCCCGGCGGAGCGCCCGCAGGCGACTTCTACGACCTTCCGTTCCCCAACGATCTGCGCCGCACCGAGAGCGGTGCGCTCGATCTTTCGGAGTTCCCGACGAACGCTCTGCTCCTCGAGCAGATGCGGACGGCGGCGAGCGAGCTCGACGGGTTCGGCCTCAACTCCGCGATCTACGCGCGGTTCGACGGCGCCCTCGATCCCACGAGCCTCCCTGCCCCGGCCGCGTCTCTCGAGCCGACGTCGTCGGTCTACCTGGTCAACGTCGATCCCGACTCGCCGGATCGCGGCGCGCGCACGCCGATCATGGCGAAGTTCCGCGCCCTCGGCACGCAGACGCTCGGCGGCAATCACCTGGTCGTGCGGCCCTACCCCGGGTTTCCCCTCGACGAAGGCACCACCTATGCGCTCGTCATCACCACGCGCGTGAAGGGCGATGGCGGCGGGTCGATCGGCATCGCGGCCGAGATGTCGAAGCTCGTCGGCAAGGATACCGATCCCGCGATCGTCCACGCGCGCGCGGTGTACCAGCCGCTGCTCGACTACCTCGACGAGGCCGGCGACGACGAGCGTGACGATGTCGCGACCGCGGCCGTGTTCACCACGCAGCACGCGACGAACGTCGCGGAGGCGCTGCGCCAGGGCGTGGCCGCCGCACCGGTTCCCGTCCCGACCGACATCGCGGTCCACATGGGCACCTCGCTGTTCACGGTGTTCACGGGGAACTACATCGCGCCGAACTTCCAGGCCGGCGACGCACCCTACAAGAACTCGCCGAGCGGACGGATCACGGTCGGCGCTGACGGCGTCGCGATCCTGCAGCGCATGGAGCCGCTGCGGTTCTCGCTCGTCGTGCCCGCGGGGCCGGTCCCGCCGAACGGCTTCCCGATCGCGATCTACTCGCACGGCACCGGCGGCGACTACCTCACCGGCTTCGAAGACGGCACCGCCGAGCGGCTGGCGGCCGAGGGCATCGCGACGATCTCGATGGACCAGGTCCTCCACGGCCCGCGCAACCCCGGCGGCAACCCGGAGCTCGACTTCTTCAACTTCGGCAACGTGTACGCCGCGCGCGACAACGCGCTCCAGGGGTACGCCGATGGCTTCTCGCAGGTGCGCCTCGCCCGCGCGCTGTCGTTCGACGATGCCGGGCGCACGATCGCGCTCGACATGACGAAGGTCTACTTCTTCGGTCACTCGCAGGGCGGGCTCACCGGGCCCGGCTTCGTCGCGTTCGAGCCCGCGCTCAAAGGCGCCGTCCTCTCCGGCACCGCCGGTCTGCTCTACCTCAACCTCCTCAACAAGACGAAGCCGCTGAACATCCCGGCGCTCGTCGAGACGTTTCTGCGCGACGCGCCCGTCGATGTCGACAACCCGTCGCTCGCGCTCGTGCAGATGTGGGTCGAGCGGTCGGATCCCGCGAACTACGCGCCGCTCATGGTCCGCCGCCCCCCGCCCGGCATCGCCCCGCGCCCGATCTTCCAGACCGAAGGCTTCACCGATACGTACTCACCCAATGTGGGCATCGAGGCATTCGCGACCGCGCTCGGCGGCGACATCGTGAAGGAGGCCGCCCAGAAGCCGGTGGAGGGTCTCGAGCTGCGCGGCCGCACCGTCCAGGCGGCCCCGATCACCAACAACCTGAACGGGGTGACAGCGGTCCTGGCCCAGTTCAACCAGCGCCCCGGGTCCGATGGGCACTTCGTCGTGTTCGACATCTCCACGGCAAAGCAGCAAGCAGCCAGGTTCCTCGGTACGCTAGCCGGTACGGGCATGGCGACCGTCGTGCCCGCGAATTGACCCGGAGAGGCCATGGCGCGGAAGAAGCTCGGGGAGATGCTGATCGAAGCGGGTGTGCTCGACGAGGCGCGGCTGCGCTCGGCGCTCGCAGACCAGCGCCGCTGGGGCCGGTCGCTGGGCAAGACGCTCGTCGAGCTGCGGCTGATCGCCGAGGACGACCTGGTCCGGGTGCTCGGCACGCATCTCGGGCTGCCGAGCATCGATCTCGACAAGTTCGAGATCCCCGACTCGGTGACGCGGTTGATTCCCGACGAGATGGCGCGCCAGCACCAGATCGTCGCGTTCGATCAGCAGATGAAGTTCCTCGACGTGGCGATGGTCGATCCGACGAACCTCGGCGTGGCCGACGAGCTACGCATCCGCACGCAGATGAACATCCGCCCGTACCTCTGCGGTCCTCGCAACATGGAACGCGCGCTCGCGAAGTACCACGGTGGTAGCCAGCGCGCGGAGGCCGGCATCGCCCTCGACGGCGGCGATATGCTCGAGCTCGAGAGCTCGCCGCAGATCGAGCGGACGCGGCGCAGCACCACGCAAGCGGCCTCCGCGCCCGCCCCCACGGCGGCGCAGCATGTGGCCCACAACGAGCAACTGCGCACGTACCCGCAGCGCACCGCTCCGCCGATGCTGTCGGGCGGTCAGCTGCGCGATGCGGAGATCGATGCACTCCAGGCGCGCCTCCAGCAGCTCGAGGCCCTGGTCGCCCGCGACGAGGAAGTACTGCGCAAGCTGCTCGCACTGCTGATCGAGAAGGGCGTCGCCTCGCGCGACGAGATCCTCGAGCGGCTCAGCTGACGCCGCGCGGTGAGCTGCACGGGGGAGAGCTCTCCCTCCGGCCGGTTCGGGATCACTACTCCGAGATCGCAGCGAGCGCTTCTTCGAGAGCCGGGATGACGGCGAGGTCCTTGGCCCGGCCGGCCGCCCGTTTGCTGGCGATGATGCGCTCGAGCTTCAGGACGGGAATCACCGCCCCGTCGATCTCGATCTCCACGATGTTCTGGACCTCGTCCGCGAACCGCCCGAGACCATGCATGTGGGTGACGACATCGAGTCGATCGCCGATGCCTCCGCCGAGCTGCGGCGGTCGCATCCCGAACGATCCGGACACCCAGATTCCACCGGCGGCCTTCGCCGCGGCGCCGATCTGCGGATCCGTGATGTGCTCGAACCAGAGGTCGATATCCTTGGTACTGGTGTTCGCACCTTGAAGCACTGCGGCGCCAAGACCCACGATCATGAACCGCACACCTCGTGCCTTCAGTTCCACGAGGAAGGTGCGCTCAGCGTCGGTCAGCGCGGAAATATCGTCCATGGCCGAGTCCATTGCGGAGCCGTTCGGAGGGCGCCTTCTCGAGATTCTTGAGCACGTGGTAGACGCCGCTGACATCGACGTTTGCTCTGGCCGCGATGGCGTGCGCCCGCCGCCACCTGACCTCGTCGCGGATCAGCCACTCCTGTTGCTCTGGAGTCAGAGCGTCGAACTCTGCCCGCACTTGCGGGCTCAGGTCCTCGAGCTTCACGCAACCAAGCGTACCACTCGGCTGCCTGCTGATCGGTCGTTGATCAGCCCGACCGGTGGTAGCCCGACGCTAGCGGTCGGACTCGGTTCGTACGGCGACCCACGGCTCGCTCGCCGCTCTCGAGAGCTCCGGCCTCGAGCAGTCTCGAAGCACCGGATACCGCGAGAACAGGTGCATCGGCTCGCCGCCGTCCTTGCACGGGACCGTCGAGTCCATCCGTCTGGCCGGAAGCCCACGGAGCGGCGGCATGCGCGTCCGCGTCCCGATGAACGCCACGAGCCAGCCCGCCGACGGCCACTCGATCTCCCATGTGTTGTACGACTTGATCGCCGCGCCGTCGGCGTCGCGCGCCGGCTCGAACCGCAGCCCCGAGATCTGATCGACCGCGATGGGCTCGAGGTCGAAGCCTGGACGCTTGAGCCACTTGAACCGCGTCACCCTGCCTCGCTCGTCGATGTCGAGCAGCAAGTGGGCCTTGGTCCACGCATCGGACACGATCGCGCGGTCGCTGTACGGCGGCGCCTGCTCGCGCGACCAGTTCTTCGGCTTCGGCTTGACCACCGGCGTCACGCGGTCGCGGATCACGATCACCTCGCCCTTCGTGATGGTGGTGGTCCGCGAGTCCGCGGACGCCACGGCCGAGGCGAGCGAGAGGGCAACGACGAGCTTGACGGGATGCATTCGCTCACGCTCGAGCAAGCCACATGCCCCGGCTAACTCCGCGGTCCCTCACGCCGCGCGCAAGCCTGTTCTGCAAGATCCGCAGAGAAGACCTGCAGAACTCGCGGTCCCGAACGCGCGCTCCGTTGTTCGTGGTGTTCTGTGACTACGACGTGATCGACGGCGCGATGTTCATTCGCCCGTCGACGGCGACCGAGCTGCGCGAGATCAACGACTTGCGGCCCAAACGACGTGAGCCGAAACGAAGCTGCGCATTCCTCCTCGCTCGGACGTGTCGTGAAGGATGCGATCGATCGCCCTGCTCCCCGCCCTCCTTCCCTCGCTGTTGATCGTCGGGTGTGCCACGCCTGGCGGGACCGACAGCCCAGATGCGATGTCGCAGAGCGACGGCGGGAACCTGCCGCCGGACGCGCCGCCCGTGGACGCGTGCCCACCGTCGCTGTTCGGGACGTTCGCGATGCCGCTCCTCGAAGCTCGCTCGAACGTGTGCGTCCCGAGCGCGACGTGCACGTTCGCGAAGACCGCCGTCGGGACGTGCTCTGCGCACGTGACGTGCCAGTACGAGCTCGCCGGCACACAGAGCGGCGATGTCGACTTCGTCTCGACGCCAGACGGCTGGGCCGCGTCGCTCGACGTCAACGGTCGGCGCCACGACTGGATCCACCCGGTGGGCGGTAGCATGTCGTACCGGACCACCGGCAACGTGACGGACCACCACAGCTGCATCTTCACCGATGGAGCGACGGCTCCGGTGTTCCGCAAGCCCGCCACAGGAGCGTGTCCCGATCTGACGCGGACGTTCAAGCTCCGCGAAGCGACGGCGCACAGCTGCTCGCACACCCTGCGCTGCGGTGTCATCCAGAGCGCCGGTGACGCGTGTGTCGCTGATCTGTGGTGCACGTTCCCGACGGGAGGCAGCGTCGAAGCGGCCAACGTGACGATCGCGCGCGCGGGAGGCAGCGGCGTGATCGTGGGCGACACCACGCGTGATCCGATGTACCCGGAGCGCTACGAGCTTCACCTCACCGGGGACTTCTCCGCGGGCACAGGTGGAGCCACCGGCGTGCGCACCGAGTACTACTTCAACGCGCCGGCGACGCCCAGCTGTAGCTGGCTGCCCAACGGCCCGTTCTGAGTCGAGGTGACGACGAACGAATGGCGTCGCTGCCGCTACTCTTGATCGCCGCCCTTGAGGCCGTGACGCTTCAAGAGCTCGCGGAGGTGGTAGCGGGTGAGGCCCGCTTCCTGTGCCGACCGCGTGATGTTGCCGTCGTTGCGCAGCATGAGCGCGCCCAGGTAGGCGACCTCGAACGCATCGACGACCGTCTGCTTCGCCTGCTTGAACCCGAGGCCGGCCTTGAGCAGCGCCGCATCGAAGATCGCCGGCCCGCTCTGGACCGGCAGCTCGACGCCCGAGAGCTGGGCCGCCGCGCGCTGCGCCGCCTGCGCTCCCGCCTGCGCGAGATCGTGGCTGACCATCAACGACGGCCCCATCTCGCGGCCGAACACCAGGTCCGCGCGCGTGATGACCGGACCATCGGAGAGCGCCGCGGCGCGCTCGACGACGTTGCGCATCTCGCGAACGTTGCCGGGCCACGCGTGGTTCATCATGCCGGCCATCGCGTCCTGCGACCACGACATGGTCATGCCGCGGCGCGAGGCGACCTCGCGGAGGAAGTGGTTCGCGAGTCCCGGGATGTCCTCGCGGCGCTCGCGCATCGGCGGCAGCTCGACGTGGACGACCGAGAGCCGGAAGTAGAGATCCTCGCGGAACGTGCCCTTGTTGACCTCTTCGCGGAGGTCGCGATTCGTGGCGGCCAGGACGCGGACGTCGACCTTGTGCGTGCGATCGCCGCCGACCCGCTTGATCTCGCGCTGCTCGAGCACGCGGAGCAGCTTGGGCTGCAGCGTGATATCGAGCTCGCCGATCTCGTCGAGGAAGATCGTGCCGCCGTTCGCCTGCATGAAGCAGCCGTCGTGCTGCGCGTGCGCGCCGGTGAAGCTGCCCTTCTCGTGGCCGAACAGCGTGGACTCGATCAGCTCGCGCGGGATCGAGCCGCAGTCGAGCACCACGAACGGCTTGGACTTGCGGCCCGAGGCGTTGTGCAGCGCGCGCGCGACCATCTCCTTGCCCGTGCCGGTCTCGCCGGTGATCAGGCAGGTCAGCTCGCTCGGCGCGACCTTCTCGAGGTGGGCGAAGATCTCGCGCATCGCCGGCGAAGCGCCGAGCATCGCGTCGAACCGATCCTTCTTGGACAGCTCGATCTCGACGACGTCCTGGAGCGTCTGGAACTGGATGTTGGTGTGGCCGATCCGGAAGATCGTGCCGGGGCGCAGGAACACCTCGCGGATCCGCAGATCGCCGACGAAGATGCCGTTGCGCGAGTTCAGATCGCGGAGCCGATAGCCGTCGTCGCGCGCGCTGACCTCGAAGTGGGAGCCCGAGACCGCCTTGTCCTGCACGACGAGGTCGCTGATGATGCTGCGACCGCCGGTGACCCGCGGCTTGTTGATCTCGACCTCTTTGCCCTGGTCGGGACCGTTCGTGACCACCAGCTTGCCCTTGCGCAGCCGGCGGACCGTCGCCCACTCGCCCTCGAACAGGGTCGTCATGCCGGTGCCCGATTCGAACGCGGACCCTTCCTCTGGCTCCATCAGGGGCACCGTACCACGGGTCAGCCGCGGGCGAGCCCCGGGGTCAGTTAAGCCACTTCTGCTCGTCGCGCTTTGGCTTCGGGGACGCCCCGCCCTGCATGACGGTCAGCTTCGCCCGCGCCCGGGAGATCTTCCAGCGCTTCCAGACCAGGCCCGGGCTCCACCGCTTCGAGACGATGATCGCCGCTGTCACCATGCCGCCGGCGTACGCCGCTCCGTCCCACCAGCGCTGCTGGAGCACGACGAACAGCGAGAGGAACGCGATGAAGCCCCACATCATCTGCCGGCCGGTCAGCGGCAGGACGCCCCAGATCTGCACGGGTTGCCGCGCGTAGACCACGCCGTACGCGACCACGGTTCCCCACACGAACGGCGACAGCCCGAAGATCGGCGCGTCGACGCCGATCAGCTTCCCGAGCAGCACCCCACACATGACGCCGACGATCGAGGTCGCCGCGAAGAACCGATAGAACCGCGCCGAACCCCAGAACCGTTCGAGCGTGGGCACGAACGAGAACATCATGAAGCCGAGGAGCAACAGCTGGAAGAACGAGGGCTCGAGGAACGGGCTCGTGAGGATCGTCCACACTCGCCCGTGCTCGAAGATCTGCGATGGCGAGGCGATGAGGTACTCGCCCCACGTCGCCTTCATCTCCGGCTCGAGCATCATCCAGATCAGCGACACACCGAGCTGGATGCCGAACACGATCAGCGCGCCGCGGGTGATCCCGAGGCTACTGAACTGGAACCGACGTCGCTGGCTCACGTTCGGACCTTAGCATGCTCCGAAACGCCGAACGCCCGCACCTGTGAGGCGCGGGCGTCCGAAGACCGTGAGGTCGACGAGATCAGTCGACGCGGACCATGACGCTGCCGAGGTCGGTGACCTTGTTCGGGCCCTGGATCGCCCGGGTCCCGACCGGCGTCGCCGGGCCGAGGCCCTGGCCGGACGCATTGATCGCCGTGACGTCCACCTTCCAGCCGCCCTGCAGCAAGCCGAGCGACAGTCCGTACTGCTTGTCGCACGGGAACCGGTCATCGAACGCGTGGGTCGCGTCGTTCACGTCGACCGAGAAGAGCGCGACCTTCGGGACGCTCGCGCAGGTGATCGGCTGGTTCGCGGCGTTGCGCAGATCCCAGTCGAACTGGAAGTAGCCGCCGTCGGACAGGATCGTCGTGGCCCACGTCTGATCGACGTCGAGCACGTTGACGAAGTACTCGTCGGTCGGCGACGCCTCGTTGAGCGTCGTCGAGCTCGCGTAGACGGTGCCGCCGCTTCCGCTCGTGAGCTCGACCCACACCTGGTAGACGTCGGGGGGCAGGGGATCGGTCACGCCGCCGCCCGCGTTGCAGTCGTAGAGATCGATGAACGGCGAACCGACGAGGCGGAAGCTCGTGTCCACGGCCTGCGCGTAGACCGCGGCGGTGTTGGTGTTGGGCGGGCACGAGAGCGACGCCCCGGCGGTGGTCTTCAGATCCCACTGCGCGTTGATGAGGGCGTACTCGTCCTCAGTTGTAGTGATGATGCATCCCGCCGCTTGCGAGACCAGCACCGTCATCAGGCTTCCTAGGACTAGTTTCTTCATCGAGCTCTCCTCTGGGTACGTTCGTTACTTGGCCACGTCTTTGACGTCGTGACCGTAGGTTGCTTCACTCCTGGACACTAAGGCAATCGCCGCGCCAGCATGGTGACCCATGCTGTGATCTCTCGCAAACCTACGAGCAGATGCAGGGCTGTTGACCACAGTAGGACACCTGGAGAACGAGCTCCACGGCTCCCAAGCTCACGGTATCACCCAGGATCACGTGCCGCTGCTCGGGAGCGGGCGACGTGTAGGTGCCCGGATCGGCGCCGCCCTCGGCGCACTCGGGTGTGACCGAGAGCAAGGCGTCGCCCTCCGGGAGATCAAATCCGGTTACACCGTGGTTGTCGTCGCAGCGCCACGATGCGAACCCGCTGCCACCTCCTACCACCTCCCAATCGAGCCGAATCCGCGTCACCGGATTCGTGCCATCCAGGCCCGAAGCGCATTCTACGAACTTGTCCGGGAGCGAGCTGGAGGCCGGCCGGAGCTTCCAGGACAGCTCCACGGCGCCGCCATCGACCGGCGCGCAGCCGACGAGCAGGAGGACGAGTGGGACGAGCACCCTCATGGCCGGCCCATCATGCCGCCTCGTCGATTTGACCGCTCGTCGCGATGCGTGTTATTGCCCAAAAACTCGATATGCCAGGGGTTTCGGCGACATCAGCGATCGCGACAGGGCTCGACCTCGTCAGCCTGTTCGACCACGCGCACTGGATCGTCAAGGTCGTCATGATCATCCTCGCGGTCATGTTCGTGGTTGGCCTCTACATCATCATCTACAAGACGATGTACCTGCGCCGCGCCTCGGACGAGTCCAACCGGTTCACCGACTCGTTCTGGAAGTCGCGCGACATCGAGCAGATCTACAAGCAAGCACAGGCGCTACGAAACAGCCCGATCTCGCAGATGTTCGTCGCCGGCTACACCGAGCTGGCGAAGCTCGCGAGCGACGAGAACCTCAAGGACGATCGCGAAGGCAACCTCGCGAACATCGAGCGCGCGCTGCGGCGGGCGCAGACCGTGGAGAACAACAAGCTCGAGTCGATGATCGCGTTCCTCGCGACTACCGGCTCGGCGGCGCCGTTCATCGGCCTGTTCGGCACCGTCGTCGGCATCCTGTTCGCGTTCGTCGCGATCGGCGAGGCGTCGGGCGCCGCGAGCCTGAAGGTCGTCGGTCCGCACATCGCCGAGGCGCTGTTCGCGACCGCGATCGGCCTCGTCGCCGCGATCCCCGCGGTCGTGGCCTACAACTACTTCCAGCGGCGAATCCGCGTGCTGCGCTCGGAGATGGAGACGTTCGAGCAGGACTATCTCAACATCATCAAGCGGCACTTCCTGCGCTAGGGGGCTCCGATGGGGATGAGCTCAGGGCGCGGCGACAACGAGTTGAACTCCGAGATCAACGTCACGCCGATGGTCGACGTGATGCTGGTGTTGCTGATCATCTTCATGATCACGGCGCCGATGATGAACACCGGCGTCGATCTCGATCTCCCGCAGGTCAGCGCGAAGAACATCGAGGACCCAGAGGGCAAGCTGGTCCTCTCGATCGACAAGACCAGCCGGATCTTTCTCGGTGGAACGCAGGTGACGTGGCAGGATCTGTCGGTGAAGCTCGCGGCCAACGAGCGCGTCAAGAAGGAGAGCGAGCTGTACATCGAGGCGGATACGGCCCTGCCGTACGGGGTCGTGATCACGGCGATGGCGGTCGCGAAGAACGCCGGGGTCGCGAAGGTGATGATGCTCACGGAAGCCGAAGACAACCTCGCGGGACGACTCGGCGAGCTCGACGGTCAAATCAAGCCCAAGTGACGGACGTCTAACCCCCATGCGCGAGAGCGAGATGCACCTGTTCGCGGCGTTCGGCACCATCGCGCTCGCCGCGGCGCTGGTGGTCCCGAGCGTGCTCATCGGGAGCGCGACCGCGGACGCCACGCCGCCGCTCGAGAACATGGAGGCGATCGAGGCCTCGCTCGCCTACAAGAAGCCGAACGCGCCGAAGCAGCCGCAGAAGCAGAAGGCGCCGCCGCCGCCCGAGGTCAAGCCCGAGGGCGTCTCGCACGACGAGACCAAGAAGCCCGACGACAAGAAGCCCGACGACAAGAAGCCCGACAAGCCGGCCGACAAGGTCAGCAAGGATCCGCTCAAGGACTTCAGGCGAACCGATCCCGATCAGGACCCGGGCGAGCCCACCACGCAGATCGGCTCGTTCGATGGCTCGCAGTTCGGCATCGGCGACGTCACCAAGGGCGACCCCTACTTCCAGCGCCTGGTGGTGGATCTCGCGTGGTCCTCACCGGAGCTCGCAAAGAGCGGCGCGGCTGCCCCGGTGGGTTGCATCCACATCAATCCAGACGGCAAGATCCCCGAGACGAAGTTCCAGGTGAAGGGGGATGACGACATCGCCACCCTCGCCGAGACTGCGCTACGCGAGCTCAAGCAGAAGCGGAACGACAAGCCCGAAGAGGTGCCGACGCACCTTCTGAAGCAGCTAACCACCAGATGGGTATGTTTCAAGTTCACCGTCAAAACCTCCGAGTAGCGTCCCTCGTCCTCGGCGTCAGCTGCGCGCTCGCGATGGGCATGTCCGCGCGCGCGGCGGCGGATGACGGCGTCGTCATCGATGTCAACGCGACGAAGAAGGGCAATTACCCGCTCGCGCTTCCGACCGCGCCCGAGGGCGACGCGATCGCGAAGGAGATCGCCCAGGTCGAGACCTTCGACATGTCGGTCGCCGGCGTGTTCAAGGTCCTCGATCCAGCGTCGTTCCTCGCGGACCTCAAGACCGAGGGCCTCACCATCGATCCGCAGAAGTGGAAGGACGTCGGCGCGCTCGGCGTGGTGAAGTACAAGTCCACCGCGACCGACATCGACTTCAAGCTCTACGAGGTCTCGAAGGGCGCCACCGCGGTGCTTTCGAAGACGTACAAGAAGGGCGGGACCACCACCCGGACGATCGTGCACCGGTGGTGCAACGAGGTCGTCAAGTACTACACGGGGGAGGCCGGCTTCTTCGGCTCGAAGATCGCGTTCACCGCGAAGGGCAAGAAGACCAGCGCGATCTACGCGATGGACTTCGATGGCAACGGCGCGTACGCGGTGTCGAACAACTCGTCGACGAACATCCTGCCGGCGTTCTCGCCGTCGGGCGGGCAGATCGCCTACACGAGCTTCATGCGCAACAACCCGGACCTCTACGTCGGCGCGGCGAGCGGTGGGCGGCCGAAGAAGATCTCCGGCTATCCGGGGATGAACACCGGCGCCGCGTGGTCGCCCGACGGCAGCAAGCTCGCGCTGACACTGTCGAAGGACGGCAGCCCCGACATCTACGTGATCAACGCGAGCGACGGCGCCGTGATCAAGCGGCTGACCAACGACAAGGCGATCGATACCTCGCCCGCGTGGTCCCCCGACGGCGGTCAGATCGCGTTCGTCTCCGATCGCAACGGCGGCCCGCAGATCTTCGTCGTCGGCTCCGGCGGCGGCTCGGCGAAGCAGGTGTCGTTCAACGGCAGCTACAACACCACGCCGACGTGGTCGCCCAAGGCGGGCAAGCGCATCGTCGCGTACACCACGCGCGACGGCGGCCACTACGACATCGTCACGCTCGATCTCGACAACAAGGCGATGACCCGCATCACGCAGAACGAGGGCAACAACGAGGAGCCCGCGTTCTCGCCGAACGGTCGCGCGATCGCGTTCGCGCGCTCGGGTCAGGGCGTGTTCATCGCGAACGCCGACGGTACGGGCAAGGCCGTGAAGGTGTGGAGCGGCGCGGCGACCGGCGTGGACTGGGGCCCGGCTCCGAAGGATTGAGCGGCGGGGACACCACGGGTCTCGACGGGTCCGGGGCAACTGGCCTGCTCCGAGCCGCGAGCCCGGCCACACAACGCGTTCGCGCAGAACGTGCGCGCCCGGTCCCTGAACCCGCAGGCCTTGCGTCCGCCCAGCCCGTGCTGCCGACCTCGCGCTGGAGCCCGGCTTGCAATTGACGACAGGCATGTCCAAGCCCCGCACGCTCCAGACGTTCGACTATGTCAACCAGCCGTATGGAGCGGTCCGTGACGCGCTGCTCGCGGATCCGAAGAAGGTGTTCCACGACGCGACATCGAGCAGCGCCTCGGACGCCGCGCGCGCGGAGCTCCGCGTCAACGTCGGAGCCGTCGAGGTCGCCGCGGAGATCGAGATCGAGGTGGTCTCGACCCAGGACGCGCTGTCCCCGCTCCACAAGCCGGCGTACTCGTTCACGCTCGCCTGGAGCTCACCGCGTCGCCCGAACTGGTTTCCGACGATGAAGGCCGTGCTGACGATCTATCCGCTGTCTCCGACGGAGACCCAGCTCGACTTCGACGGATCCTACGAGCCGCCGCTCGGCCTGTTCGGCGCCGCCGTCGACGCGGTCGCGCTGCACAAGTTCGCGGAGGCCTCCGTTGCGGGGTTCATCCGCCAGGTCGCCGCGTATCTACGCAACGAGATCAGCCGGCAGCTCGCTGAAGCAGCTCCGACAGCGCCCGCAACGCGTCCGTCGCCGTGAAGATGCCCTGAAGCCCGTGGCCGCCGAGGACCACGACGCAATCGCACTTCTTCTCGCTCATCATCTCCGCGACCTCGTCGAGCGGCGCCGAGCCCCACACCGTCACCGGGGTGGTCATCACGCTGCTGACGGGTACGGTCTCGAGATCGAGGTCCGTGAGCTTCGTCATGGCCTCGAGGTCGGCGCCCGAGACGATGCCGACGACCTCCGGGCCATCCATGATCGCGAGATGGCGGACCAGATGGCTCCGCATCACGGACTTCGCCTTGCCCGCGGTCGACGAGGACGGAATGGAGTACGGCTCGCGCGTCATGTACTGGGAGATGGCGGGCATCAGCATGCCGAGCATTGGTGCAGCTGGTGTGCCGCCGGGCGACCGACCGGACCGCGCACCTCTTGCGGAGGATCGACGACGGCGTGCAGCACGCGCGCGGAACTTCCAGCTCCGGGCAGGCCCGCCGCTTGCTGTGGACCTGGGTATGTCGGTCGAACGTACGCGTCTCCACTGGCTCTCCATCGCCACGTTCACGCTCGCGGTCCTGGTCGCCGTTGCCGCGGCGGGCGGGATCCTGATTCCCTCGGTGTACGCGCAGGAGACGGCGAGCTGGGCCGCGCAGGGGTTCGGCCAGGACTGGATCGACCTCGTCGTCGTCGCGCCGCTGCTCGTGATCTGCGGTATCGCGATCCGGCGGCGGTCCCGCGTGGCGCTGTTCGTGCTCGGAGGTACGCTGATCTACGTCGTGTACTCGTTCGTGCTGTACGCGTTCGCGATGCACTTCAACGCGCTGTTTCTCGTCTACGCCGGCGCGCTCGGCGTCGCGTTCTACGCGCTCCTCGGGCTCGCACTGCACCTCTACCGCGGCGACGCAGAGATCTGGTTTCGCGACCACCTCCCGTTCATGCGGTTCGGCGGCGTGTTCTTGATCGTCGTGTCCGTCGGCTTCGCGGCGCTGTGGTTGTCCACGATCATCCCGGCGCTCGTCCGCGGATCGCCGCCCGCCGAGCTCGCGGAGGCTGGCCTTGTCACGAACCCGGTCTACGTCCTCGACCTCGCGTTGATGCTGCCGGCGCTGTTCGTCACCGGCCTGCTGTTGCTGCGCCGCCGCGGGGCGGGCCTCGTGCTCGCGCCGATCATGGTGAGCTTCAACGCGCTGATGACGCTCGCTCTGATCGGCATGATGCTCGCCATGCGGAGCCGCGGCCTGACGGCGGACGCCACCGTGATCGGCGCGATGAGCCTCCTCGCGGCGATCAGCGTGTTCCTCCTCGTCGCGTTCATCCGGCCGCTCCGGCGGTTCCCCGCGAGGGCCGCATGAGCACCGAGGACACCCGCTATGGTCTGTCGAGGACGACCCGCCCCTCGCGGTCGCGGGCCTCCTCGTGGCGACGACCGCGCTCCTCTCGGGCCCGTTCGGCTTCGCGCTGACCCTGCTGCGGCCCCAGCCACCGTGGACGGATGCGGCGACCTTCGCCGCTCATGCGCACCCGCTCCAGCAAGCGCCGTACTGGCTGGGGTTCGGCCTGCTCGCGTCGAGCATCATGCTCGTCGCCCGCCTCGGATCACTCGCCTGGGAGCGACATCGCACCCGCGCGATGATGGCGCTCGTTCTCGTCGCGATCTACGGCGCGCTGATCACCATCAACTAAGCGCTGCAGGTCGCGTACGTACCGCTGCTCGCGCGCACCGCGAGCCCGGTGCTCGGCTACGTGACGATGGCGAACCCCGAAGCGCCGACCTGGCTCCTCGAGATGTTCGGCTACGGTGTCCTGGGCGTGGCGACCTGGCTCCTCGCGCCGTTGTTCGGCGAGTTCGGCCGGCGCCGCTGGATCCGCCGCTTGCTCGTCGCGAACGGCGCGATCAGCGTGGCAGGGGCGCTCGCGTGTGCCGGCGGGCTGTCGTGGCTCCAGACCGTGCCTGGCCTGGTGGCGTACCTCGGATGGAACGCCGTGTTCATCGCGGCCGCTTTGGTGATCGCTGTGGAGTACCGACCGCGACGGACGAGGTCAGGTGGCATGCGTGGTGCACGCTCATCGAGCCATGAAGGCTTCCGCCGCCGTCGCTGACTCGGATTCCCTCTACACCTTCCTGACCAACGACCACGCGCGGCTCGAGACGGTGTTCGACCGCTTGCTCGACGCGATGGCCGCCAACTCGCCCGATGCGCGGCAGCTGTGGACGGAGCTCGACCACGGCCTGCTCGCTCACATGGAGGCCGAGGAGCGTTACGTGATCCCCGCGTTCGCGCTGGTCGATCACGCCGCGGCGCGCGAGATCCTCGACGATCACGCGCAGATCCGCGCTCAGCTCCTCGAGCTCGGCGTCGCGATGGATCTCCATCGCCTGCGGTTCGCCACCTCACAGGACTTCATCCGGATCCTCCGGTCGCACGCCGCACGAGAGGACAATCTGCTGTACCGGTGGGCCGACACGCGCCTCGACGAGCGACTCCGCAGCTCGGCGCGTGAGCATGCAACCTCACGCTAACGCTCGCCGGTCCCCGAACGAGCCGCAGGCGAGGTCTTCGCACGAGGTGCTCCGGTACTACTTGCTCGCGTGCGCGACCAGCTGGGCGATCTGGATGCCGCTCACAGCTTTCGCGCTGGGCTGGACCACCACGCCGGGCTCGCGGTGGCTGCACCTGCTCGGAGGGTTCGGTCCAGCGCTCGCAGCGCTGGTGATCGCGGCGACCTGTGGTGGTGGAACCGTACGCCGGATGCTCCTGCGACTCGCTCGTCTCGATCGCTGGGTTGCGCTGGCCGTCGCCGGTCCCGTCGCGCTGTACCTCGCGGCCGCGGTCGGCGTGATGCTCGTCGGGGGAGCCGTCGAGCTCGGACGCACCGGCGCGAGCCTCGAGTTCCCCGAGCTCGGTCTGGTCGGCGGAGCGCTCGCGAACATCGTGTGTTACGGGCTCGGCGAGGAGGTCGGATGGCGCGGCTTCGCCCTGCCTCGGCTGCAGCGAACCATGTCGGCGACGCGCGCCAGCCTCGTGATCGCGGGGCTGTGGGCCGCGTGGCATCTGCCGCTGTTCGCATTCTCTGGCATGGCGGCGATGGGCCCTGTGGAAGTGGTCGGCTGGCTGAGCTCGATCGTCGCGGGTTCGTTTCTCATGACGCTGCTGTTCAACGCGAGTCGAGGCAACCTGCTCGCCGTCGCCGTGTTCCACGGGACCCTCGACGTGCTCATGAACTCGCCCGTCGGTGGGTCGCTCCAGGGCGCGATGGGAGCGCTGGTGACCGTCGCCGGACTGACGCTGCCGTTCGTGTTCGGCCGAGCGAACCTGGCGCCATCCGCTCGCATCGCGGACTGACCGCTCCCGTGGTGTCCCAACTTTGCGCACCGCAACCGCGATCAGTGCGGATAGGCTCGAGAGGTGCGCTGCTACCTCGCCATGATCGCGCTGGTCGGATGCGTCGGGGACATCGAGACGGGCGATCCGACGCCACCTAACGCGGAGCCGAACGCGGGTTGCGCGCTCGGTTGCCACGGCTCGGATACCACCAACGCGCCGCCGTCGAGCATCGCGGGTGCGACGGAGACGACCTCCACCGCCGTCGGCGCGCATCGCGCTCACCTCAACATCGCGGCGACCTGGCATCGCCCCGTGGCCTGCGCCGATTGCCACGTGGTGCCCGCCACCGTCGGGGCACCCGGTCACATGGACGGCGACAACAAGGCCGAGCTGACGTTCGCTCCGATCGCGATGCCCGCGGTGTGGAACGGCACGACGTGCACCACGCGCTGTCACGGAACGCCGATGTGGGGCGGGACGACGACCTCGCCGACCTGGACCCTCGTCGATGGGTCGCAGGCGAACTGCGGGAGCTGCCACGGTACGCCACCGCCGCCGCCTCACCCGGCACAATCGAACTGCGCCGCCTGTCACCCGACGATGGAGGAGAACTCGTCGACGTTCCGCGATCCGGGGAGCCACATCAACGGCGTGGTCGACATGGCCGACTCGAGCGCGACCGGCGGCTGCACGACGTGCCACGGCTCCACCACCTCGGCGCCACCGAAGGACCTGACGGGCAACACCGCACCGACCGCGCGCGGCGTGGGAGCGCACCAGGCGCACCTCAAGGCGTCGACCTGGCACCGCGCGGTGACGTGCTCGAGCTGCCACGTGGTTCCGTTGACCGCCGACGCACCCGGACACCGCGACGGCGACAACGTCGCCGAGATCAAGTTCGATGCGCTGAACCCGACGGGGCTGTACACGACCGCCACGGCCACGTGCTCGCAGCAGTACTGTCATGGCAACGGGCGCGGCGGGAACGGCACGATCTCGTGGGTCACCCCGGGTGCGCTCGCGTGCGGCGCGTGCCACTCCACGAACGGCACCAACATGTCGGGCGACCACCGGTTACACATCGTCGAACGAGGCCTCAAGTGCAACGCGTGTCACCGCGACGTCGTCGGCGCCACCCTGAACGTGATCAACGCGAACCTCCACGTCAACGGGGTGCACGAGGTCAAGATGGCGAACGGCACCTTCAACCCGGCGACACGCCAGTGCACGAACACCGGATGCCACGGCACCGAGTCCTGGTGATCGCCGAGCGTCCGTAGACCTCGAGCCGCACCGGTTCGACCCGGCCGTTCTCAAAGCTGGCACGGCCGATGCTGCAACTCGGTGCATGCGCACCTCGCTGTGGTCGATCCTCCTCTTGCTCGCCGGCGCCTGCCAGGTCGACTCTTACAGCGGGCGGCCGCCGGAGACGCAGCCCAGCGGCGCACTCGCTGCGCAGATCCAGGCGCTCGCGCAACGGATGCACGCGCGGTATGCGGGTGCACGCCGGCTCGAGGAGGCGATCGCGCGCTCGGATCTCGACCGCACCCGGGTCGAGGCGCACGCGATCAGCTTGCTCGACGAGCCCGACGTGCTTCCCGTGTGGCGACCCTATATCGACGCCGTCACCGATGCGGCAAGACAGATCGAAGCCGCCGGGGACGTCCGCGCAGCCACCGGCCTGTTCGCCCTGCTCGGCGTTCAATGCGCGCGCTGCCACGATGCCGCCGGTGCGAAGATCGAGCTGGTCGCTCCGGCGGGCGCCGGGACCGGGCGCCTGGGCATGGCCGAGCACCAGCAGGCGGCGCTGAACATGTGGGACGGGCTGGTGGCGTCGTCCGACGCGCACTGGATCGCAGGCGCCGAAGCGCTGACAGCGGTGCCACTGACGATGGTCGCGCGCGCCGCGACGCCGGGGTTCGAGGAGGACGTCGATGACGTCGCGAAGGTCCGCCTCTACGCGCGGCGGGCGCTCGAGGCCAAGGGCCGGACCGCGCGCGCGGAGGTGTTCGGCGCGCTGCTCGGGACCTGCGCGCACTGTCACTCGGTGCTGCGCGACCGATGATCAGAGATGCCCGAGCTCGAAGCGATCGCGCGGGCACAGCTCGGCGACGCCACGCGCGAACCGGCGAACGGCATCCCAGCTGGTGAACTCGTGGTTCTTCGACGTGTCGGTGGTGTGGCCGGCGCGCCGGCTGATCATCTTCATGACGAACCGCGTGACGAGGCCGTACGCGCGGTACGGGAGCCCCCCGGCGAACGCGACCCGGAGGGTGGGTTGCCAGCCGAGCTCGTCGCACGTCTTCGCGAGGTAGCCCTCGGGATCCGGGCCGTTGTCGGTGCTGGCGGCGGCCATGCTCACGGAGAACAGGGCGGTCGGGATCTCGCCGAGCGCGGCGCGGTGTTCTCGAACGTAGGCGGCGAGCGACGGAGCGTGGCGCCCCAGCTCGATGCGGGACCCGAGCACGACCACCTCGTAGTCCTCCGGCGATGGGATGTTCCTGATCCCGCTGTCGAGGTTCGTGAGATCGACCTCGTGCCCGAGACCGCGCAGGTGCTCGGCGAGCCGCACCGCGATCTTCTCGGTCTGACCGTGGTGAGATGCGAAGGCGATCAGGATCGCGCTCACCGGTGCCCTCCTGCCGCCGATGGGCG
>JAYVLW010000594.1:0-8820 GCA_043759315.1 Myxococcales bacterium | reverse complement strand
AGCCCATCTGCGCGGCCTTGTCGAACGCCTTCGAGTTGCCGTTCATCAGCATCCACATCGAATCGCCGGTCTGGATCTTCGAGTACATCTCGACGAACGCCGGCGACGTCTTGAGCGCCGAGCTGCCCGACGCTGCGGCCTTGACGCCGGCGGTGTTCGCGTTGGCGCCGATCACGCCGACCAGCGTGTCATCGCTGACGTAGGTGAACGCGAAGTTCTCGCCGGACTTGCTCTTGATATTGACGACGTCGCCATCCTTCTCGATGGTGCTGCCGTCCTTCGCCGCCTCTTCCTTCATCTTGTCGAGGCACGCCATCACCTTGGACTTGTCGGGGCCGTGGACGACGACGACGCCATCCGGCTTGTCCGTGCCGCCCACGCCCTTGAGGCCCATCGACAGGCTCTTGATCGCGCCCATCGGATCGAACCCGCACTTGTCCTTGAACTCGGCGAGCTTCTTCTGCGTGTCGCCCTTCATCATCTGGGGCTCGACGAACTTCTTCCACAGCGAGCTGGTCTGCAGCTGCGAGAAGTTGAGGCCCATCACGATCTCGGAGTCGAGCGGGAGGAGCGAGAGGTCGTCCGCGTTCGGGTTGACCGCGCCCAGGCTCGCTGCGGTCTGACCCGCGGGCTTCTCGGCCGGCTTCTCGGCCGGCTTCTCAGCCTGCTTGGGATCGCCGCTGCCAGAGGCCTCGGTCTTCTTCTCGTCCTTCTTGCACGCTCCAGCGACAAAGCCGAGAGCGAGCAGACCGACGATGGATACAGTGCGAATGCGAACCATCTCTTTGTCTCCTTGGAGTCCCCTGAGGACGACGGGCTTATAACACGGGGATCCTCACCGGTCGATCCACGGAATCGGTCGCCGGTTGACGCGGGTCTTCGTCGGAATTGTCACGACGCAGCGACAAATGACGCGTGCCGAATGGGCACGCGGGACGCGCACCGGCCGGGCCAGCGCCGCCACCACGTCCGTCAGTGGCACCTGGTAGGGTGCCGCACATGCCGTGGATGCCACATCGCCTGCGTGACGCGGACGTGTGGGCCAAGGTCGACGCCGCCGGGAAGCTGATCCAGGACGACGGCCGTGTCGAGATCGTCTACAAGGCCGCCCCGGGTGCCAAGGTCTACCGGGCGGGCGCGCGCAACCTCACCCCGCTCCCCGGCCCGGCCGTCGACTTCGAGGCCGGCGAGCGAGCGGCCGAGAAGCCGAAAACCGGCGCGCAGCCCGCGGCGCCCGAGAACGCGATCCACGTCTGGACCGATGGCGCGTGCTCGGGAAACCCGGGGCCGTGCGGCATCGGCGTGGTGGTGATCGACGGCACGGAGCAGAAGGAGATCTCGGAGTACCTCGGCGAGGGAACGAACAACATCGCCGAGCTGACCGCGATCCTCCGCGGCCTCGAGACCGTGGCCGATCGCAAGCGCACGGTCGTCGTCTACTCGGACTCCGCGTACTCGATCGGCCTCCTCACCCAGGCGTGGAAGGCAAAGGCGAACAAGGAGCTCGTCGAGGTGCTTCGCGGCCTGACCAAGCAGTTCGCCGACCTCCGGTTCGTCAAGGTCGCGGGCCACGCGGGCATCCCGCTCAACGAGCGCGTGGATCAGCTCGCGACGTCCGCCGTCAGCCGGCGCCGCTAGTCGCAACGCTGGTCGGGTCCGAGATCACTGGGCGAGCTGCACGTCGGCCGCGACCTGACCGAGCGTGACCATGTCCCAGCTCGCCGCGAGCTCGTCGAGGATCGCCCCGAGGCGCGTCAGCTTCTCCGCGACGGGCAGCCGCAGATCGGGCTGGCGCGCGACCAGCTCGCCGGGAATGCCATCCTTCTCCGCATCGGCGAAGTCGATCCCGTGGAGCTCGAAATTGAAGAAGCTGCGCGCCGCCATCGCTGCGACCACGTGCTTCCGCAGCCGCTCCGGCGCCATGATCAGCGACGTGCCGATCGCGGGGATCCGCGCCCACGGCGTGACCGCGATCGGCAGCTCGACCAGCGGCGCTTGCCCGCGCTTCCAGGGTGAACCCATCGCAGGCCGGTAGGGCTCGCTCGGCGCCACGAGGAGGCGCGGGTTCGTCATCACCGCGCCGCTCGGGCGCCGCAGCATCGCGAGGCCGGCCATCACCACGGCCTTCGCCGCGTAGTAGCCAGGCGCAGGAAACACCGACGAGTCGTAGCGATAGCCGCGCTTCGCCAGCGCATCGAGCATCGCGGGCGAGACATCGTAGCCAGGAGCACGAAAGCCGCGCGTTGCCTTGCCGGTGATCGCGCGCAACACGCGATCGCAGCTCGCGATCTCGGACTCGACGACGTCGGCGGAGAGCCGCGCGAGATCGTAGGGGTGCGAGTACGAGTGATTGCCGAGCTCGTCGCCGTGCTCGTGCAGGGCTTCGAGGCGCGCGGCATTCGCGGCGCGCGCGGCACGATCGGGGAGCACCGCATCCGCATCGGCATCGCGGCCGACGACGAACCAGGTCACGTTGATCCCGCGATCTGCGAACAGCTGCGCGGCGCGGGGCAGCGCCCGCTCGAGGATCACGTGCTCGAGCTCGGCCGGATGCGCGCCGAGGCCGTGGATCCGGTAGTAGCACCCCACACCGTCAAGATCGATCGAGACGGCGCAGGGCGGATTCACGGCTTTCCGCCGAACCTGATCACGTAGGTCATCTTGGCGATGCCGCGCAGCACGTTCGGGACGCGCTTCACGAGGTTGATCGCCGGCGGGCGTTTCTCGTGAAGGCGGATCGGGATCTCGAGGACGTGGAGGTTGGCGTGGCCCGCGCGGATCACGAGCTCGCTGGCGAACAGATCGCGATCGATCACGCACGCCTCGACCACGGGAAGCAGCGTCTCGCGGTGGAAGGCCTTGAGGCCGTGCGTGTCGGTGCCGCGGAAGTCGAGGGCGACGCGCAGCATGGTGTTGATCACGCGGGTGGCGGCGCGGCGGAACATCGGCCGCTCGTCGCTCGCCCCCTTCATCGCCTTGGACCCGACGACCATCGCGCAGTCGCCGTGGCGGAGGAGCTCGAGCGCGCGGCGGTGGAAGTCGCGATCGCAGAGATCGATCTCCTCGCAGATCACCCACGTGCCCCGGGCCTCGAGGATGCCGCGGCGCAGCGCCTTGCCGTAGTTCGGCTCGCCGAGCGAGAACGTGCGGACCTCCTTGCGCTCGGAGGCGAGGTGCTCGGCCAGCGCGGCCGTGCCGTCGCTGCTGCCGTTCTCGGCCAGGATGATCTCGAAGGTCAGGTCGGGGGCCTCGAGGGCCTTGCGGACAACCTCGAGACCGTCGAGGAGCTCGGTCACCGCTTCGCGAAGGATCCCCTCCTCGTTGTAGACCGGGATCACGATCGAGACGTCAGGCATCGGGAGTGCCGGTCTTAACACACCAGGCCCCGGTCGAGCCCCACGAACGCAGCCGCGGGAAGCCTTGCCAAGGTCAATCGACGAACCGCTCGGTCTGCCCGGCGCTCATCATCAGGACGTGGTCGCGCAGGCCGCGCTCGGTCGCCAGCTCGACGAGCCAGCGCGCGGGTTCATCGAGCCGCTCGTACGACAGCGGGAAGGCGCCGTGGTGGATCGGCACGAGCATGCGCGAGCGCAGGTCCTCGAACGCATACAGCGCATCGAGCGGCGACATGTGCCGCTCGCGGAACGACGCCGGCAGGAACCCACCGATCGGCAGCAGCGCGATGTCGGGGGCGTAGCGCGCCCCGACGTCGGAGAACCCGGAGAAGTAGCCGCTGTCGCCGCACAGAAACGCGCTCGGGCCTGCGCCCGGGCGGAGCACGTAGGACAGGCCGCGTGCGAGCTCGGAATCGCCGTGCGAGGTCGCGGCCGCCACCACCTGGACCCCGCGCACCTCGAGGTCGGCGCCCGGCTGCAGCTCGACGACGCGCGCGAAGCCGAGCGAGCCGACCCACGACGCGGTGCCCGCCGGGACCACCAGGGTCGCGGTGCGCGGAAGGCGCTTCAGCGTGGGCAGGTGCAGGTGATCGGCGTGGCGATGCGAGATCAGGATCAGCCCGACATCGGAGAAGTCACCGGGCGCGAGCCCGGGCTCCACGGCGCGCCGCACGCCACCGATCCACCGTCCGAGCATCGGATCGAACGCGATCGCGAGGCCCTTGTAACGGGCGATCACCGTCGCGTGGCCCCCGAAGGTGACCACGAGCTCGTCGTCCCCGATCGCGGGCACGGGCTCGAGCTGGGCAGGCCGCGGAGCCCGAAACCATCGGCTCATCCAGTGCCCGACCAGGCTGCGGTACCGGCGCACCGGGATCGAGCGGTGCAACCTGACCAGCTCCGCGGCGCGCGCTGTGACCTCCGCGGACATGATCTTCCTCACCTGCGACTGTCGCTGGGCTTTCCGTGGGGCGCAAGTCGAGGGTACGTTCGCGGTCTCCGTGGCACCCCTCACCCAGGCAGTCCGCAGGCTCGCGACCCTTCTCGGGCGCTGGCCCGTGGCCCTCGCGACCGTGCTCGTCATGGGCGCCCTTCTGCTGTTGCCCGGGCTCGGCGCGAGCGGCCTGTGGGAGCCGCAGGAGCGCCAGCTCGCGGATCGCATCGCGCCGCCGAAGGAGGTCGAGGCGGCCAAGCCAGCCGAGGTCAAGCCCCCACCGCCACCGTCCCCCGTCGAGGAGGCCTGCGTGCGCTCGGCGCCAAAGGATGCACTGGCGCGCACGCTGACGAATCGCGCGATCGTGTTCGGCCGCGATACCTTCGGCGACTCCGATGCCGGCCGGCGCATGCCGTTCGCGCTGATGGGTCTCCTCACGGTGCTCGCCACCGCGGGGATCGCGATGCGCCTCGGACGGCCGCGCGCCGGCCTGCTCGCCGGGTTGATCGTGCTCGCGATGCCGCTGCTGGCGCTGCAATCGCGCATGTTGACATCGGAGATCGGCACCGCCTGCGGCGGCGCCCTGCTCGTCTACAGCTTCCTCGCGCTCGGACGGCTCGGTAGCGCGTACGGTACCGCGCTCGCGGCCGTCGATGCGGCGGTCAGCGTCGGTGCCCTCGTGGTCGGCGGCTACCTCGGATTCCGCGGCGGTGGTGCGCTGCTCGGCCTGGTCGTGCCGATCGGAGCGTGCGCCGCGGCCGGTGGCTTCGGCGTGGTGCCGATGATCCGACGCGAGAAGATCGCATCGGCGATCCCGGCGCTGGTCGCGACGGTGATCGCGGCCGGGCTGATCGCGCTGCTGGTCTATCAGCTCTACGAGCTCACGGCTCCGAAGCCCGGCATGATGCCGGCGCCGCGCGTGCTGTTCGGGAAGGCGATCGTCGCCGACACCTGCTGGTCGTCGGCGCTCGGCGCGATGTGGCGGCCCGACGATGACCTGCGGATGGTGTTCGACAGCATGTTCGAACAGATCGCCTACGGGACGTTCCCGTGGGGCGTGCTCGCGCCCATCGCGATGGTCGGGCTTATCGGCAGCACCGACAAGGATCAGCGCGCCGCCGGCGCCGTGACGCTCGCCTGGGGCGGGGGCGCGTGGATCGCCTGCGAGGTGTTCCAGCGCAAGGTCGGGTTCACGGTGTACGCCGGATTCCCGGCGCTCGCGGTCGCGATCGGCGTGTGGCTCGACGACATCCTCACGCGCCGCGCGGCGGGCGACAAGGAGGCGATGCCGGGGGGCATGATCCTCGTCGGCCTGTTCTTCCTGATCGCCGTGATCGATCTCGGCAAGGACATGCAGGGCTTCGCGGATCGGACCACGTCGCTGCTCATCGGCGCAGATCAGCTGCCATACCCGAAGGAATCGCGCCTGCTGTGGGTCCCCACGAAGCTGTGGATCTTCCTGTTGTCGCTGATCCCGGCGTTCGGGTTCGGCCTGTCGATGATGATCTGGCGACCGCGCGCCGAGCTCGGGACGTCACACCGGGTGGCGGCGTGGTGCGCGGGCATCGCGGTGCTCGGCACGGTGGTGATGGCAGGGTTCTGGTCGTTGATCTGGCAACCACGGCTCGCGGAGAACGTGTCGAGCAAGGCGATGTTCGAGACGTACAAGGAGCTGCAGCAGCCAGGGGACCAGCTCGTGATCATGGGCGACCTCGGTCAGGCACCGCGCGCGTATGCACCGGATGCAAAGCCCGAGATGGTGACCGGGCGCGAGCAGATCGTCGCAGCACTCGGGCGCCCGAACCGCGTGTTCGCGATCGCGCCGCAGAGCGAGCTGTGTACCCTGCACCGCGAGATCGGCGGCAAGCCGTACTTCGTTCTCGACGACCGCAACGTGCGCAGCTTGATGCTCTCGAACAAGGTCGATGGCACCACCGACAAGAACCCGCTCGCCAGCACGATCCTTCACAAGGAGCCTACCGGGTTCGGCGCGAAGCCCAAGGGCAAGGTGACGTGGGACAACAAGATCCAGCTGCTCGGCTGGGACATCCCCACGACGATGGCGCGCGGCTCGCGCCAGAAGATCACGATCTACTACAAGATCCTCCAGCCGGTCGGCGGCGCGTGGACCTCGCTGATGCACTTCGATGGCCCGCTCCGGTTCAACGGCGATCACAAGCCGATCAACGATCGCTGCCCCACGTCGAGCTGGCAGTCCGGCGACTACATCGTGGACACGCACACGGTCACCGCGGGCGGCGGTGCGTTCCCCTCGGGCAAGTACGAGCTGTGGATCGGGTTCTTCACCGGCTCCGCGCCGAACTGGAAGAACATGACGGTCAGTGAAGCACCTGGTGACATGCGTGACACGGCGGATCGCGTGAAGATCCTGTCGATCACGCTCGACTGATCTGCGTGATTGACGCCCGTCGCGAGAGAGGGTTATGACGCCCGCGATGGGTGCGAAGGCCAAAGGGGATGTGATCGAGCCGGTACCGGTGGCGATCAGTGACGCCGAGCGGCGGAGGGCTCCCCGTGTCCTGCTCAACCTCGAGGTCGACTACGCGAGCGAGGATAACTACCTGTTCGCGTACATCACGGACATCAGCGCCACCGGCATCTTCGTGCGCACCACCACGCCCGACCCGGCCGGCACCCACCTGAATCTCAAGTTCGGGACGCTCGAGGTCGAGGGTGAGGTGATCTGGGTCAACCCATATCGTCCGGGTGCTCCGGATAACCTGCACCCGGGCATGGGCATCCGGTTCGAAGCACTCGATGATGACGTTCGCGATCGGCTGCTCGAGCTGATCCGGCGTTTCGCGTATCTTTCGTGAGGCTCTGATGCCCATCATCTGCGGTACCGATCTCTCTCTAGCGAGCGCGGGTGCGCTCGAGGTCGCGCGTGCGCTTGCGAAGCAGCGCGGTGACGCTCAGGTCGTGCTCGTGCACATCGCCGACCCCGCCGGTCCTCCGGGCGAACGCGAGGTCGCGATCGAGCGGGCGCGCACCGACATGGACGCGCTCGTCGCGTCGATCTCCGGCACCCCGAGCGTGCGAACCGAGATGATCGTCGGCGATCCCCACGAGGCGCTCGTCAGCTTCGCCGAGGCCGAGGGCAGCGATCTGATCGTCATCGCTGCACGCTCCACGCCGGCGGACAGCTCGCGCCTGGGCAGCACCGCCTCGCAGGTGATCTCGCGCGCCACCGTGCCCGTGCTCGTGGTGCGCGATCCGGCGCCATGGCTCGCTTTCGCGGAGGCCAAGCGCCCGCTGCGCCTGTTGCTGGGGATCGATGACTCGGCGACCTGCGATCTCGGGATCCAGTGGACCCAGGCGATGCGCAACCGCGGGCCGATCGAGGTCGTGCTCGGCGCGATCTACTATCCCGATGACGCCGCCGCCCACTATGGCTTCGAGGCGAAGGCGCTCGTCGATCGCGATCCGCAGATCGAGGCGTTGATGGTGCGCGACCTGGTACGCCGGTTCGGCGGCAGCACCGCGCACGTCACCGCGAAGGCGCGGCGCGGCCTCGGCCGGATCGGCGATCACGTGCTCGAGCTCGCGAACGAAGAGAAGGTCGACGCGATCGTGGTCGGGACCGGTCAGAAGACCGGCCTCGGACGCCTCGGCTCGGTGTCGTCGATCATCGTCAACGATGCACGCCAGTCGGTAGTGTGCGTGCCGCCGCAGGCCGCGATCGGCACCACGACGGTGCCCGTGCTGCGCGCCGCGCTCGTGGCGACGGACCTGTCGTCGTTCGCGAACCGCGCGGTCGCGTACGCGTTCGCGATCACGCCGCCCGACGGCGACGTCCACCTCGTGCACGTACTCAAGGACGACGACGAAGCGAACGAGGCCGACCTCGTCAAAGCTCTGCGCGGCCTCGCCCCCAACGGCTCCACCCAGACCGTCCATGCCCATGTCGTTCGCGGTGACGATGCGGCGACCACGCTCGCTCAGTGTGCCGCACGGCACGGCGTCGACGTGATCTGCATCTCCTCCCACGGCCGCTCGGGCATCGCGCGCGCCCTCGTCGGCTCCGTTGCCGACCGCCTGCTCCGAGCGACCCGCCTCCCGGTCCTCGTCCTCCGCCCCGGCTGACTCAGATCACCGTAGCTCGCGCCGGATCTTCAGCTTCATCAGGCCGCGCACTTCGACCTGTCGAATCCGCTCGCGGGTCAGGTTCGTGATGAGCCCGATCTCCTCCAGCGTCAGGGCGCCCTGCTCCGCCACGTCGAGCGCGCAGGTGTGCTTCATCTCCCACGGCTCGAGATCGGGGAAGTTGATCTTGATCGAGCCTGTCTCGGGATTGATGTCCAGGTACAGGTGGTGCTTGCAGGCCACCCACGGACACGGCCGCGCCTCGCTCTTGCAGTCTTCGCGCGTCCGGGGGCGCTCGATGTCGAGCACCGGCGGATACATCTGCGCTCCGAGCTGAAGCTCCGCACGGGTCATCCGCTTCATCGCGATCGTCTTGCTTCGTGGGCG
>JAYVLW010000593.1:0-5124 GCA_043759315.1 Myxococcales bacterium | reverse complement strand
AACGAAGAATCTGGAGCGGGTTGTCATCCGCTTCGTTGGTGACTCGGGCGACGGCATGCAGCTCACCGGCAGCGAGTTCGCCAAGGCGGCCGCCGAAGCCGGCAACGACATCTCGACGTTCCCGGACTTCCCGGCCGAGATCCGCGCCCCGGCGGGCTCGCTGTTCGGAGTGTCGGGCTTCCAGCTCCACTTCTCCTCGTCGGAGATCCACACGCCAGGTGACGCGCCCGACGTGCTGGTCGCGATGAACCCGGCCGGGCTCAAGACGAACATCAAGGACCTGGTCCTCGGTGGCACGTTGATCGTGAACACCGGCGCGTTCACCGAGGCGAACCTCAAGAAGGCGGCCTACAAGCAGAACCCGCTCGAGGATGGCTCGCTCGACAAGTACAAGGTCCACTCGGTCGACATCAGTCACCTGACGAACGTCGCGCTCGAAGCCGGCCCGCTCTCGAACAAGGAGAAGGCGCGCGCGAAGAACTTCTTCGCCCTCGGCCTCGTGTTCTGGATGTACGGCCGCGAGCTCGAGCCGGAGATCAAGCGCATCCACCAGCAGTTCGCGAAGAAGCCCGAGTTCGGCACCGCGAACGTGATGGTGCTCAAGGCCGGCTACCACTACGGCGAGACCGCCGAGGTGTTCCAGACGGTCTACCGGGTGCCGCCGGCGCACTTCAAGCCGGGCATGTACCGCAACATCACGGGCAACGAGGCGATCGCGCTCGGGCTCGTGGTCGGCGCGGAGCTCGCCGGCAAGAAGCTGTTCTACTCGGGCTATCCGATCACGCCCGCGTCGTCGATCCTGCACTCGCTCGCGAAGTACAAGAACTTCGGAACCATGACGTTCCAGGCCGAGGACGAGATCGCGGCGATGGGCGCAGCGCTCGGCGCCGCCTACGGCGGATCGATCGCGGTCACCGCATCGTCGGGCCCGGGCATCGCGCTCAAGGGCGAGGCGATGGGGCTCGGTGTGATGACCGAGCTGCCGGTCGTCATCCTCAACATCCAGCGCGGTGGGCCGTCGACGGGGCTGCCGACCAAGACCGAGCAGAGCGATCTCTCGCAGTCGCTGTACGGTCGCAACGGCGAGTCGCCGCTACCGGTGCTCGCGGCGAAGAGCCCGGGCGACACGTTCTACTGCGCCATCGAGGCCGTGAAGATCGCCACCAAGTACATGGTGCCGGTGATCCTGCTGTCGGACGGCTACATCGCGAACGGCAGCGAGCCGTGGTTGTTGCCGAACCTCGAGACGCTGCCGCGGTTCGATGTCACCCACCGCACGGACCCGGAGAACTACTTCGTCTACGAGCGCGATCCGAAGACGCTCGCGCGCGCGTGGGTGATCCCGGGCACGCCCGGCCTCGAGCACCGCATCGGCGGCATCGAGAAGGATGCGCTCACCGGCAACATCTCGTACGCGCCGGAGAACCACGAGAAGCAGACCCACGTCCGCCAGGAGAAGGTGGATCGGGTCGCGCAGGACATCGGCGAGCTCGACCTCTCCGGTCCCGAATCGGGTGATGTCCTCCTGATCGGCTGGGGCGGCACCTTCGGCTCGCTCCGGCAGGCGCAGCAGGGGCTCGCGGCGCAGGGCAGGAGCGTGTCGCACGCGCACCTGCGCTGGCTGTCGCCCCTCGAGCCCGGGCTCAAGAAGATCATCAAGAACTTCAAGCGCGTGATCGTGGCCGAGCTCAACATGGGTCAGCTCCGCCAGGTCATTCGCGCCACCTACCTGATCGATGCGACAGGTCTCAACAAGATCCAGGGCATGCCGTTCAAGGTGTCCGAAGTGACCGAGGCGGTCGAGCGCGAGCTCGGCATCGCCCCGGGCACGACATCCACGGCGCCCGTCCGATCCGACGCCCTCCCGGCCAACGCGTAACAGAGGAAGCCGAAGTCATGAGCGAAGCAGTCAAGCTGAAGCTGTCCAAGAAGGACCTCGAGACCGACCAGGACGTCCGCTGGTGCCCGGGGTGCGGTGACTACGCGATCCTCGCGACCGTGCAGCGCACGCTCGCGAACCTCGGCATCAAGCGCGAGAACACCGTGTTCGTCTCGGGCATCGGCTGCTCGAGCCGGTTCCCGTACTACATGAACACCTACGGGTTCCACACGATCCACGGCCGCGCGCCGACGATCGCCAGTGGTCTCAAGATCACGCGCCCCGAGCTCGATATCTGGGTGATCACCGGCGACGGCGATGGCCTGTCGATCGGCGGCAATCACATGGTCCACGTGCTCCGGCGCAACATGGACCTCAAGATCATCCTGTTCAACAACCAGATCTACGGCCTGACCAAGGGCCAGTACTCGCCGACCTCGTCGCTGGGCACCCGGGCTCCGTCGACGCCCTCGGGCTCGATCGATCACCCGTTGAACCCGATCTCGCTCGCGCTCGGTGCGGGCGCCACGTTCGTGGCGCGTGCCATGGACACCGATGCGAAGCTGACGGCCTCGATCCTCGAGCGGGCGTACGCGCACAAGGGCGCCGTGTTCATCGAGATGCTGCAGAACTGCCCGGTGTTCAACGACGGCGTGTGGGACGGCGTGAAGGACGACGTGGCCAATCGCCAGATCCTCCTCGCCGATGGCAAGCCGCTGCTGTTCGCCAATGGCACCAAGGGCATCAAGCTGTCGCCGCAGCTGATGCCGCAGATCGTCGACGTCGGTGACGGCCCGGGGCAGACGCCGGTCAGCGAGATCGTCGTCCACTCCGAGCTGGGCTCGCCGCTGTACGCGCACCTGCTCGCGCAGCTCGTGCAGCCGGAGTTCCCGATGCCGATGGGCGTGCTCTATCGCCACGACAAGCCGACGTACGACGCGCTGGCGACGCAGCAGATCGAGGACGCGAAGGCCAAGCTCGGTCTCGGCGATCTGAACAAGCTGATGTTCTCGGGGATGACGTGGGAAGTCGGCGCCGACGGCACGCAGCACTAGTCGCCGCGCTCGCGCTCGTCGGTGCCTGCACGTCGGGGGCACCGCCGGGCTTCGCGGGTTCGAAGGGCGATCGCTGGGCGCTGCCGCTCGTCGGTCCGCTCGAGAACGGCCTGTTGCTCACGCCGGTCACCCTCGACGGCAAGGGGCCGTACCTGTTCGCGATCGATCCGGACGCGGACATCTCGGCGATCGACGAGCAGGTCGTCCAGGAGACGCAGTTCCGCGCGTTCCGCGGGCCGGCGCGGCTCGACGAGACCGATACGCAGCAGATCCGGTTCTACGCCGAGGTCAGCGGTATCGAGGTCGGTACGTTGATCGTCGAGCGGCGCAACGCGATGATCGTCAAGCGCGGCACGTTCGATCGCGAAGGACGTCGCATCCACGGCCTGCTCGGCCGCGACATCCTCCCGGACTCGCTCGTGTTCGGCTTCGACCGCGATCTGGGCCTCGCGCAGCTCGTGGTCAAGAAGTCGTTCACGCCGCCGGCGAACGCGATCAAGATCCCCTACGAGGTCGTCCCGAGCCAGATCTCGAACATCGACGTGAAGCCGGTCTCGCGCCGGCTCGCGAGGGCGACGATCGGCGGCGAGAGCTTCGCGATGCACCTGGACCTCGGCGAGCAGCTGTCCACGTTGCGCGGGTCCGAGTGGGACAAGGCGAAGCTCGTCGCGCAGCCCGCGAAGGCCGGCTCGATCGACGAGGTCGGCATGCCACACAGGATCGACAAGGTCGGTGTGGGGCAGGCGGTCTCGCTCGGTGGTGCCACCGTCGACAAGCTGACGTTCGCGCCGTACGAGGACAAGCGGTGGACCGCCCTCGATCTCTCCGGCACGCTCGCGCTCGACTTCTTCCGCGACTACGACGTGTGGCTCGACTGGGACGGCCGTGCGCTGTACCTCGCGCCGCGCGCGCCCGCTCCGCTCGCCACGCGGATCGACCGCTGGGAGATCGGCGCCCTGGGCAAGTGCCCGCACCCGGGCTGCGTCGAGGTCCGGATGATCGATCCGTTGGCCGGCAAGGAGCTCCCTGCCGGCGCTCCGCACCCCGGTTTCATCGTCTCGGTCACCCGCGACGAGCCCGCGGGCGGCATGGAGCTCGAGGTCGTCCTCGAGGCGAAGGATCACCCGGAGTTGCCGCGCCTGGTCGTCAACATGTCGCCCAACGGTGATCGCGTGCTCGAGCACCTCAAGGCGGAGTGGGCGAACATCACGCTCCAGGTCGTCGATGCGAGCCCGTTCCCGCGTGCGTGCGCGGGCGCGACCGGCTGCGTCGATGTGATCGCGCGCTGAGCGGCGACATCGGCGTGGCAGACGACGACAGCGACGTCGTCGAAACCCACACCCCATGGCGAGAATCAGCTACTTCGGCGCGGCCTGACATCTGCAATACTGGTCCCGGTGCGTCCCACCCTGGTGCTAGCTCTGGTCGTGGTCGTCGGGTGTGGTGGTGATCCCTCGCCCTCGCCCGATGCGATGGTGGAGCCGCCGGACACGAGCGGCCTCCTCTACGAGCCGAACCATGTCGTCGAGGTGGCGATCACGATGGCGGAGGCCGACTGGGATGCGTTGCGCAAGCAGACGCGCTCCGCCAGCGAGGTGTTTGGCACGTGCCCGACGGGGCCGCACACGAGCCCGTTCACGCAGTTTCACGCGACCGCCACGGTCGACGGCGTCACGCTCGGCGACGTCGCGATCCGCAAGAAGGGCTTCTATGGCTCGCTCGACGAGGACAAGCCGAGCCTCCGGATCAAGACCGATGCGTTCGTCGTCGACCAGGAGATCTACAGCCGCAACTCGCTGACGCTGAACAACTCCAAGCAGGATGCCTCCCTGATCCAGCAATGCCTCGCCTACGAGGTGTTCGCGAAGGCCGGCGTCCCGGCCTCGCGATGCAACTTCGCGCGCGTCTCGGTGAACGGCCGCGCACTCGGGATCTACGTCAACGTCGAGGGTGTGGGCAAGCGCATGCTGCGGCGCCACTTCTCCGACGACGAAGGCAATCTCTACGAGGGGGCGATCTCCGACTTCCGCGCCGGCTGGTCGCTCACCTTCGAAAAGAAGACGAACGAGGCCGATCTCGATCGCTCGGATCTCGACGCGGTGTCGACCGCGCTCACCCGACCCGACGCCGAGCTCCTTGCGGCCGTCGATCCGCTTGTCGATGTCGAGGAGTTCCTCGACTACTGGGCGG
>JAYVLW010000592.1:0-2512 GCA_043759315.1 Myxococcales bacterium | reverse complement strand
GTGGTCCCCTCGGAGGCCGGTGGTGACATCTGGGTTCCCACGAGATCGCGACGTACCGGATCCCGTCGGTCCTCCGCTGGGTCCGCGATCAGTTTCGCGCCCCCGGTCGCTTCGTCTGGATCCCGATCTACGTGCTCCTGGTGTTCCTGCTGCACTGGGCGTTCACCCGGTTCACCACGCGCCGTGGGTTCGCGGTCGTCGCGCTCGCCGCCGTGTTGCAGCTCGTCGACGCGACCGGTGACTGGCGCTGGCAGCGCCTCACCACGAACGGCGCGCAGGGTGGCCTGCTCGATCGCTCCGTCTGGCGCCCGCTCGTTCACGCACACGACGCGGTGGTGATCCTGCCGCCGTACTCGTGCGTCACCGGCGACGATGCCTCGACCTACGACCACGCTTCGATGGAGATCCAGCTCCTCGCCTCGGAACGCGCGCTGCCGATCAACGGCACGTATAGCGCTCGTGACATGCGTCACTGCGACGCCGAGCGCGCCGCATGGCCGATGCTGCCACTCGTGCCCGGCACGCTATATGTGCTGCTACCCGAAGCGTCGTCGGTCGCGGAGCGGTTCGCACGCGAAGGCGGCACGTGCACGGCATTCGCCTACGGGCGCTACTGCACGACAATGTTCTGACGCTGCGCGGCCGCGGATATACTTGCGTGGATGCCTCGTCTCGTCGTCGGCGCGCTCGTTCTCGTTGGCTGCAGCGATGAGTCGAACGCGCCCCATGTGGCGATCGTCGACGTTACTCCTGGCCCACCGAGTTGCGGGACCGCGATCACCGTCAACCTGGCCGGCCCTGCCGTGGTGGTCGATACATGCATGGGAGGGTTGGTCAACGTTCCGACGTGTGGCGGGCCGCACGCGAAGGCGGTCGTCGCTAATTTCGTGGCGACCTCGCGGGTGAGTAGCGACTGCTTGTCCGTGCCATCGGGTTGCACCGGCAGCACGTTCACCATCGGCAACGGTGGCTACGTCCTCGTCCAGGATCCGCTGGGTGGGTGCGGAAGCGTCACCCTGTCGGTGAGTTTCAGAACCGGTTGATCGCGTCGATGACGATGCCCTGATCCGCTTCTGTCATGTCGTTGTAGAGCGGTAGGCGGACGAGCCCGTCGGAGACGCGCTCGGTGACCGGGCACTGCCCCACCGCGCCGCCGTGTGCGAGGCCCATCGGCGACGTGTTGAGCGCCTGGTAGTGGAACACCGCATGGGCGCCGTTCGCCTTCAGGTGGTCGATGAACGGTCCGCGGCGCTCCGCTGGCAGGAGCAGATAGAACATGTGGAATGTCTGCTCGCAGTGCTCGGGCACGATCGGCCGGCGGAATCCGCACGCCGTGGCCCAGTCGGCGAGCTCGACGTTGTAGCGATTCCAGATCCGCGCGCGGCGAGACTGGATCGCGTCCCGCTGCTCGAGCTGCGAGAGGAGCAATGCACCGAGGATGTCGGACAGGACGTAGCTCGAGCCGATGTCGACCCACGTATACTTGTCCACCTGGCCGCGGAAGAACCGGCTCCGGTTCGTGCCCTTCTCGCGCAGGATCTCGGCGCGCTCGATGAACCGCGGATCGTTCGCGATGAGCGCCCCACCCTCACCGCACGTGAAGTTCTTGGTGTCATGGAAGCTCTGCGTCGCCAGCGCGCCGAGCGTGCCGAGCATCTTGCCGCGATAGGTGCCGAACAGACCGTGCGCGTTGTCCTCGATCACGACCGCGTTCGCCTTCGCCGCGATCGCACTGATCGCGTCCATCTCACAGCCCACGCCCGCGTAGTGCACCGGCACGATCGCCTTCGTGCGCGCCGTGACCAGCGATGCGAGCTGGCGCTCGTCGAGGTTCAACGTATCAGGGCGAACATCCGCGAAGATCGGCCGCGCACCGCGGAGCACGAAGGCGTTGACGGTGGAGACGAACGTGAAAGCGGGGACGATGACCTCGTCGCCCGGCTGGAGATCGAGCAGCAACGCCGACATCTCGAGCGCGTGGGTGCACGAAGTGACCGCGAGTGCGCGCTTGGCTCCGAGGGCAGCTTCGAGGAGCTTCTCCGCCCGGCGACAGAACGAACCATCACCGCTGAGCTTGCCGGAGCTCAGGGCATCGCGGATCGCCGCGAGGCCGGGCTCGAGGAGGCCTGGACGCGTGAACGGGATCATCGCTTGTAGTGCTCGGGCGGCTCGCGGGCGATCTCGAGAAGGTACTGGCCGTATTCGGTCTTCTCGAGCTTCTTGCCACAGGCGATCAAGCCGTCCCTGTCGATGAAGCCCTTGCGGAACGCGATCTCCTCGAGACAGCCGATCTTGAGGCCCTGACGGGTCTCGATGGTCTGGATGAAGTTGCTGGCCTGCAGCATCGCGTCGGGCGAGCCAGTGTCGAGCCAGGCGGTGCCGCGACCGAAGAGTTCGACGTGCAGCTTGCCCTGCTCAAGGTAGAGGCGGTTGAGATCGGTGATCTCCAGTTCGCCACGGGCGGAGGGCTTGAGGCTCCGGGCGAGACGCACGACGTCGGCGTCGTAGAAAT
>JAYVLW010000591.1:0-2809 GCA_043759315.1 Myxococcales bacterium | reverse complement strand
TAATTCATCTCCAACTTGTGCAGTTAGAATATAAACTCCTTTAGATAAGCTACTTACGACGAACGGCGTGCGGGCGCATGGCGTGTGACCTTCACCGATCCGGGCCGCAGGTTGACGGTCGAGCCCGGCGCGTCCTCGATCGTATCCGCCGCCGACGGCTCGGCGATCTCGGGCGCTGACTTCCGCCCGCTGACCACGCTCGCCATGTCACGCGCGCGCTGCGCGAGCTGGTCGCCGCACATCGACTTCACGATGTCCGCGATCTCGCTCGGGCTCATCGCACCTCCGACGGTCTCCGCGGCGTTGCGCAGCGCCTCGCCGAGCGCTCGTGCGGAGCGGAACCTGCGCGTGCGATCACGCGCGAGCGCGCTCGAGATCACCGCATCGATCGCCGCCGGCATACCTCCCGAGGCGAGCGGCGGGATCGGATCCTCGGTGATCGCCTTCCAGATCAAGAAATCCGAGTCGCGATCGAACAACGAGTTGCCGGTCAGCGCTTCCCACAGGCACACGCCGAGCGCGAACACGTCGCTGCGTGCATCGAGCTGCTCCGCCTGGATCTGCTCCGGCGACATGTAGGGCAGCTTGCCCTTGAGCACGCCAGTCCGCGTCCGCGGCCCATCCTTCATCATCTTCGACACGCCGAAGTCCAGCACCTTGCACACGCCGTCGACGGTGACGAACAGGTTCTGCGGCGAGACGTCGCGGTGGATCACCGGCGTCGGCGTGCCGTCGACGTCCTTCAGCTCGTGCGCGTAGTGCAGCCCCTCGCACGCCTGCGCGATCACGCCCGCCGCGAGTCGGAGCGTCTCGAGGTTGCGTGGCATCCGCTTGATCAGCGCGTCCCACGGGACACCGTCGAGGTACTCCATCGCGAGGAACAGGGACCCTGCGTCCTCGCCGAGCTCGTGGACCTGGCAGATATTCGGATGGGAGAGATGCGCCGCGATCCGTCCCTCGTTGAGGAACATGTCGTGGAACACCTTGTCCTCGGCGAGATGCGGGAGGATCCGCTTGATCGCGACGAGCCGCGTGAACCCGCCCACACCGTGGAGCCGGCCGAGGTAGAGCTCCGCCATGCCGCCCTTCGCGAGCTCCATCAGCAGCTCGTAGCGACCGACATGCTCTATCTCGGGCATCCCCACGTCTCTCTGCAGCGTATCACTAGCTCGTCTTCACCACGGTCGCGTTCGGCGCCAGGGCGATGCGCGTGCCGCCCCCGCCCGGAGCGCGCTCGATGAGGCGCGGCCCGGCGAGCCCCGCGTCGAGGAGGTCGCGGCGGCAGCGCGAGATCAACATGTTGATCTCCGGCCTGCTCACCGATGGATTGCGCGGCCAAACGACAGCGCGCACGGTGTCGTCGGAGATGAACTCACCCGCCTTGTGTCCTTCGGGCGGATCGAGGAGCGCCATCATCAGATCGAAGCGGCGATCCGCGAGGTACACCGCCCGCTCGCCGATCGCCGTGGTGAACACCACGCGTCCACCGCGCGGCAACATCTCGATCTCGACCTTGATCGGCAGCTCCTGCCGCGACGCGACCGCCGTGGTCGCCGCGGTGCCCGCGTATGCGATCGCGAACTGCTCGCCGCGACAGGTCAGCGTGTCGCCGATCTGCATCGGCTCCAGCACGCCGGGCTCGAGAGCTTCGCCGTCGTGCTCGGCCTTGCCGGTGCGCAACTCGACGAACAGCTCGCCCTGTGCGACGTGGAGCGCGACCAGCGCCTCCGGCCACTTCTTGATGATCAGATCATCGGATGCACCGCCGCCGATCATGAACGGCGTATGCGACACCCCAAAGCTGCCGCCGCGCTCGCGCTGGAGCACGAACCCACCGGGCGCGTCGGGATCGGGCCGCGCCGCCGAGATCTTCACTTCGAGCGTGAGCCCCGGCACCGCGAGCGTGTCGCCATCGACGAGCCCGTGCGGCTTGTCGCTCGGCTTACCGTTGATCTCCACCGGAGCACGCCCGAGGGGAACGACCTCGACGCCATCGGCGGTGATCCGCACGAGCGCGTGACGACGACTGACGCTCGGTTCGAGGGTGACGAGATCGCAATCCTTCTGCCGGCCGATGATCACGCCGTTGGGTCCCACGCGGCGCGATGGCCCATCGGGCATCACGAGGACGCAGCGCAGTCGCGGTGGCTCCACGTGACCATGCTAGTCCGTGTTCGCGGTGTCGTGCTAGCGTCGGGCGCGTGGTGCGAGCGATCGCGTGTCTGTTCGTGATCGTGTGCGGATGCGCACCCGATACGGAGGGCACGGCCTTTCTCTGTGACACGGATCGCGGGGGCGCGCGCGGCTGCCCATCGCGCCAGACCTGCATCGCCGGGCGGTGCCGCCGTGGTGGCGCCACCGGCACCGTCGAGTGCTCCACCGACACGTGCACGACCAGCGAGCAGTGCTGCCTCGACGGCGTCAATCCCCCGCGCTGCATCGCGGCGAACGCGAGCTGCCCCGGCCTCGGCGCGATCTGCGACCAGCGCGCGGACTGCGCTGCCGGGGACTACTGCTGCAGCGGCCCCACCACCGCGTGCGGCGTCGACTGCGAGTTCACCGCGTGCCTGGACGCCGCGGCCGATTGCCCGTCCCCGACGCCGAACTGCTGCTTCGGCCCCGATCAGACCGGCCTCGAGATTCCCTGGGGCCGCTGCTCCGCCCAGCCCTGCCCGTGACGTGATGTCGGGGTGATGTCGGCCTTGGCCGCCGGACCCCGTATCACGGGGACAAGGTTCTGGCCGTCCGCCGAACAGGGAGCCCCGATGAAACTTCTCGTTAGCTTGATGCTTCTGTGTAGCGCCACCAT
>JAYVLW010000590.1:0-4168 GCA_043759315.1 Myxococcales bacterium | reverse complement strand
GGCAGGTTCGAGGCCAGCAGCCGATGCGCGCGCATCCCCGGATCCTTGTCGCCCGAGAGCATGTAGATCGAGGGCGGCGATCCAGCGCGTGCCACCGCGAGCTGGAGCCAGCGCCAGGTATCGCGCTGGTAGTTGTCCCCGTTCTGCACCGCGGGCTTGGGCGGCGCCTTCCATTTCGGGAGCCCGCCGGCCGTGATGATCTCGGTGATGAGGTCGCTGTCACCCAGGTACGGCGCGATCAGCACGACGCCCACGACCTCGGGGTGCCGCTGCGCGGTGAGCAGCGTGCCCATCCCGCCCATCGAGACGCCCGTGATCCAGACCTGCTCGTAGCCCGCGGTGTTCGGCGCGAGGATATCGGCGTCGATGCGCTTCGCCAGCATGCCTCGCGCGTAGTAGCCGACCTTCGCGTCCACGCTGACGGTGTCGACCGACAGCTTGCGCGTGCGCAGCTCGGCGATGAAGCCGTGCTTGTCGAAGTCCGCATCGCTATCCCCGAAGCCAGGGAGGAGCACCATCAGACAGCGCGCCTGCTTCGTCGGCTCCGCGCGGCTCGCGCGCGATCGCATCGGCACCGGCGCCGGCAACAGCGATGCGCAGCTCGCGACCGTGGCGAGCACGAGCACGATGAGGGGCGTCCTCGATGGCACTCGCAAGCACGCGTGATGGCCGTGGATCGATTTCATGATGCCCTGACCGGGACGATGTCATGATCGAGGTCCGTTGATTCGCGGAGCGCTGCGCATTGCTGCGCGCCCCACGTTCGTACGGCTCGTGACCCTCGCATTGCTACACGACACGGGTCAATTGAGACCATCGTCGCCACCCTGCAGGAAGCGCGCGAACACGGTCTTCTGCCCGATCACGCCGAAGTCCACCACGACCTTCTGATCCTTCCCCGTGCCGGTCACGCTGACCACCCGGCCCGCGCCGAGCGTGCCGTGGATGACGGTGGCGCCGAGCGTGAACCCACCGCGAGGCCGGTAGTCATCGTCGCCGACGTGATAGACGGGTTCGTCGGTCGTGAAGTCCGAGCTCTGGTCGAGCTCGTCGCGCTGCGGCCGCGCGCGCCGCGGCTTGCCCTGCCAGTTACCATCGACGATCCGCGGCGCCGGCGGGGTCTGCTGCGGCTGGCCGCGTCCCCGCAATGGCTTCGCCAGACAGCCCGGCGGCAGATCGTCGAGGAACCGCGACGGGCCCTGCATCCGGATCTCGCCCCACACGCGACGCGTCCGCGCATGCGTCATCACGAGGCGCTCGCGCGCGCGCGTGATCGCCACGTACGCGAGCCGCCGCTCCTCCTCCATCGCCGCCTCCTCGTTCGTCCCCTCTCGCTCGCGCAGCGACGGGAACAGCCCGTCCTCGAGACCCGAGATGAACACCAGCGGCCACTCGAGGCCCTTCGCGATGTGGATCGTCATCAGCACGACCTGCTCGCTCGCCGTCTGGTCGCTGGCGCTCGACAGCGCGATCCGCTCGAGAAACTCTTCGATGGTCTGCGGCTGCGGGCTCTCGTCATCGAAGTCCGAGGCGGTGGTAACGAGCTCGGCGAGATTGTCGAGGCGGTCGCGCGCCTCGGTGCTGCCATCGGCCTCGAGCTTGGCGCGCAGCCCGGTACGATCGACGACCTGGATGATCGTCTCGGCCACGCTCGCGCCCTGTGCGATCACGTCCGCGAGCCCGTCGAGCAGCTCGGCGAACCCGTGGAGCTTCTTCCGCGGACCGGCGCCGAGGCCCGAGACCTCGCCGCGCGCCGCGAGCCGCGCCGCATCGAGCAGACCGCTGCCGCTCGCCCGCGCCGCCGCTCGCAATCGCTCCACCGTGGTCTCGCCGATGCCGCGCGCGGGCACGTTGACCACGCGTTCGAACGCCGAATCCGCGGCCGGATTGCCGAGCAGGCGCAAGTACGCGATCACGTCCTTGACCTCCTTCCGCTCGTAGAACGACTGCGCGCCGACGACCTTGGCCGGTACCCGGGCCGCACGCAGGTGCTCCTCGAGTACGCGCGACTGGGCGTTGGTCCGGTACAGCACAGCGATCTCGTTCGGCGACATCGGTCCATCGTCGAGCGCCTGGCGGATCGACTGCGCGATGAAGTACGCCTCGCCGCGTTCGTCACCCGCCTGATAGACCTCGATCGCCTCGCCCCCGCCCTTCTCCGTCCACAGCGACTTCTCGTGCCGGTCGCGGTTCTTGCGGATGATCCCGTTCGCCGCGTCGAGGATGGTCTGCGTGGACCGGTAGTTCTGCTCGAGCTTGATCACCTTCGCATCGGGGAAGTCCCGGTCGAAGTCCAAGAGGTTGCGCGGCTCGGCCCCGCGCCACGCATAGATCGACTGGTCGTCGTCGCCGACGACGGTCAGGTTCCGGGTGGCCTCGGCGAACCTCCACACCAGATCGTACTGGACGCGGTTGGTGTCCTGGAACTCGTCCACCAGCACGTGGCGGAACCGCACGCCCAGGGTCTGCTTGACCTCGGGGAGCTTGAACAGATCGAGCACCTTGAGCAGCAGGTCGTTGAAGTCGACCGCGTTCTCCTTCGCGAGCTGCTGCTGGTACATCGGGTACACGCGCTCGATCACGTCATCGAACGCACCGGTGATCACCGAGCGCGGATCCACACCCTGGTTCTTCGCCCGATCGAACCGCGACAGCACCGTGCGCGGCGAGACCTGCTCGTCGAACCCGGTCTCCTTGAGCAGCTTCTCGACCAGCTTCAGCTGATCGCTGTCGTCGAAGATCACGAAGCTCTTGGTCAGCCCGACCTTGTCGCAGTACCGCCGCAGCAGGCGCGCGCAGGTAGCGTGGAACGTGCCGATCCACATCGCGTCCGCTGCCTCGCCGAGCAGCTCGCGCAGTCGGTGCCGCATCTCGCCCGCCGCCTTGTTCGTGAACGTGACCGCAAGGATCGCCCACGGTTCGACGCCGCTCTCGACGAGCCGCGCGATCCGGTGGACCAGCACGCGCGTCTTGCCGGTCCCGGCGCCGGCCAGGACCATGAGCGGGCCATCGCCGTGATCCACGGCGGCGCGCTGCTCGGCGTTGAGGGGCGTCCGCTCCACCGAAGATGCGTAGCATGCCGCGCTGACAGTCAGCACCGGCGTCTGGCTGCCGATCGATCCCACCCGCGATCTCGGGAATCAGGTCGACGAAGTCCCCTACGGCGGCAGCTGGCCTTCGTGGATCTCGAACGCGCCACCGAACTCCTCGGACCACGCCGCCGCGACCGCGTCCGCCTGTTCCCTCGTCGCCACCACCTCGAGCCGCGACACGGTGGTCGCCATTCGTGGTCCGGCGACCAGCCACTGCGTCGGTGCCGCCGGGAGGGCCTTGATCTCGAATCGCGTCGGCTCGTCGAGGAACTGTGCGACCGCGTCGACGTCCGCGCGCGACCGGGATCGGAACATCGGCTCGCGCGCGCCGATCTTGACCACACCCCAGCCCTCCCCGGTGAACGGCAGGCTCGCGATCTGGGCGGTCCGCAGCGTGCGGAACACCGGCGCGAGGGTGATCACGTGCTCGAGGAGGCCGAGGTGGATCCGGCCCTCATCGAGCAGCGTCGGGAACGAGATCTCGAACCCGGTGAGCTCGCCTCTTCGCTGCGCCATCACGATGAACGGCACCTCGTTGACGAGGCCCGACCACGACAGCGTCTGCCCGAGGTCCGGGACCTCGAGGGTCTCGGGATCGCGCTCGAACAGCGCATTGAGGCTCGCCGGGATCTGGGCCTGGAAGAAGCTACGCAGCGCGAGGCCGATCGGCTCGTAGCTGGCGAGTCGCTCCTCGAGCGCTCCGAGGGTCATCCACTCGATCATCGCCTGCGATGGTACCCTGCCGCATCGCGACGTTAACGCCCTACCTCGACATCTCGTTCCAGGCGAGCACGTTTCACCGGCTCACCGACGAGCTGCGGAGGGACGGGCTCGCGGACATCGATCCGCGAATCCGCGCCCGCCTCGACGATCTCCGCACCATGAAGTGGATCGTGTGCGGCTCCGTGATGTCGCACGAGATGCGCTGGATGGCTGATCACTTCGACGTGCTTGCCTTTGTCGACGACTGGCACGTCGGCGAGGAGCGCGAAGGCAGGCCGGTGATCTCCACCGAGATGTGGATCGATCGGATCAAGGCGGATCCGAAGCTCGCGAGCGTGGTGATGCTCGAGACA
>JAYVLW010000589.1:0-2647 GCA_043759315.1 Myxococcales bacterium | reverse complement strand
ACCGCGTAGCGCTCGCTGCGTGTGATGGATGCCGGACTCGACCTTGCCCTTACGATCCGGATCGCGGACGCGACACGGCAGCGCGATCGCCCCGTAGTGCGCGAGCACGTCGCGGTACAGCGGATTGAGCAGCGGATCGTAGACGTCGGGCTCGAGCACGCCCTCCTGCGCAAGGCAACGCCCGAGTGCGCTCAGCGCTGCTTGTCGGAGTCCAAAAGGGGCCATGCCCCGAGAATGAGCGAGGCAACCAACCCGGCTACTGCTTGTTTGAAGTACTGCCGAGTCGATCGGTATCGGTGTCGAAGCGAAGCAGGACGCCGTTACCTAACGCGATCATGGGCACGCCCTGTTGTTCAAGCGCCTTTGCACCGACGGAGAATCGATGATTTCGAGCTGGAGCCGTAGCCCCGGTGTCAGGGTTGACGGCGGTAACACCCGTTCTGGTGATCTTGCGTAGCTCGTTCGCGATACGACGCCATCGAGCCAACAGCCTGACATTGTCTGTTCGCGCGCTGAGTGCCGACTCCGTCAAGCCCTTACTCGTAACCCGTCCGATGTCGATGACGAGCGCACCAGGATTGCTTGCAAGCAGGCCCAGCATGCCTGAAGCGGGAAGGGTCGGTCGACCGTCGGTAAGTGCAACGCTGCAGACTGCTGCGTCTCGCAGTTCCTCCGCCATTGTTGCAGGCACGACTTCGGCTGCCTGAAACGGTGGGTAGCTGACCTTGAGCAACCCTGCCCCGTCTTGTTTGATGAACCGGGAAACGAGTGAGAGTAGTTCTTCGGGCACGATGTGGAACTGGAGGAGAATGTCGGTCATCGGATGCCGTACCCAACGAAATCCGTGGGTAGCTTACCCGGACCATTGAGATCGTCGAGAGCGCTCTGTTCGCGAGCTACCGGTTGGCCGCTCTTGTCAACAAGCCCGACGTTTCGCCCTGCCTGGCCGAGGCGGCCGAACATCGCGTCGGTGCCTGTCAACGCGATGCTCGGAACGCCGGAACCGACGGCGGGGGCCGCTGTCGGGCGAGGGATCGCATTCTGTGCGAGGACGATGTGTTGGTGCTGTGTCGTCCCATCTGGTAGGTGCGCAGCGATGTCGACGGGCCACGCTGCGGTGACGTCGGTCGACCGCGAGATCGCAAGGGCAAACCTTCCATCGAGTGAATCCGTCGGCTGCCCGCTGACTTCGACACGCACGGCTCCCGGCATGTTCTCGGGCCGGGCGACGAACCCTTCGATCGATGCGAGCTCGCCGTAGTGCTCTCGCGCGCTGGTGACGACCACCTCGGGCCAGTCCACTGGCTCGGCGGCGCCGGAGCCGACCACCTCGATCTCGTCGATGGTTGCGCTAGCTTCGAACCGGATCGAGAGCGCGGCACAGGCTGCGCTTCCCCCAGCGATTCCGAACGCCGTCCGAGTCGCGCCGTCCAGGCGGTGCGTCGCCAGCGTGCTTACCTGGCCCTTGCGATCAACGCATTCGAGCGACTTCACGCCAGGGACCGCCGCCCCGGAGAACACCAGCGCGTCGGGAGCGATCAGGCGCTCGAATGCGACGCGAACGGGATCGCCCTCTGCAACCACGAGCGATGTCCCTGGATCGCGATCGACCAGCGCGCCAGCATCACGCTCTTCGCTTCCAACCACGGCGGTGCGTCCAAGATTCGTCCCGCGGGAGAGCTCCCCGACGATCCGCAGGTTGGACACCGTGACGGTCTGCGTCGCCTCGTCCGGCACGCACAGCGTGATGCTGTTTGAACCCGCGACCATAACCCGCGGATCGATCTGCTCGACCGTCGCCGGGTGGCCATCATCTCCATCGAGCCACGCTCCACCGGTAGCGACGCCTCCATTGATCGACCGCTTCATCACGAACGGCCGGAACGCCCCCGCGTGGCTGTAGGCGAGATAGGTGTGCGCGAGTTGGGACGGTGGAACGGCCAACGTCGCCGAGAATTCAGCGCAGTTCCCACCCGAGATCTCGTCGGAGTTCGTGGAGGCCTTCGCGACGACGAAGCCGTCGGGCAGCGCGTCTTGGCTCAGATCGAGCTTGCTCCTCGTCGCCGATTCCTTGGCGGCCCACAGTTCGATCTCGGGAATCGTGCCGGCGACCTCGCCGACCTGCTCGAAGCGGAGGATCGCCGAATTTGTGGCGACGCGCGTCGAGACCTGGAACATGTGCCAACCGACACCGAGATCAGTCAGGTCGATCCTGTCGAAGCCGAGATCGACGTCGCCTCGGCCGCGAATCTCGAGGATAAACGGCGCGGCGCCGTAGACCTTGACAGCTGCGACCTCCTCGGAGTCGCCGAATCCGACTTCGATCGGCGTGGACGTGGGAACGTAGCCGCGAGCAATGCTCTGATCAAACAGTCGCTGCGCGTCAGGCGTCGAGACGGTCCGCGGAACCACTCGAACGAAGTCGAGGGTCTCGTCAGCATCGCTAGCGCGGCAGGCGACCAGACCCACAGCGACAAGAACTGCAATCGGTGCTCTCACAACACACACCCCTTGGATCGAAGTTTCACGCTACGTGCGGCGCCTCGCCCAGCGCAAGACCTGATCCCGCTCGTCCCGTCACGGATCGCTCGATCGACGACGGGAGTGTCTCCGAGCGTCGCGCCCTATCGGGGTGCGGACGTATTCG
>JAYVLW010000588.1:0-4536 GCA_043759315.1 Myxococcales bacterium | reverse complement strand
GTCGGCCACCGGGTTGATGCCGAGGTCGCTCGCGCGGATCGCCTTGTCGATGATCGGGAGCATGGCCTTCTCCCACGGCTTGACGGTGATCAGGCGCGCGTCGACGACCTGCACGGTCGACACCTGGTTCACCGGCGTCGGGGTGCCATAGTAGTCGACCTTGATGCCGTCGAGCATCGCGGTGTTCGCGCGGCCCGTGCGGATCTTCTGGAGGTCGCGCTTGAACGAATCGACGGCCTTCTTCATGCCGTCTTCGGAGTCGGTGACGATGTCGTTGATCATGGTGTCCTCGTCGGCGTCCTGGTTAGGCGTACTCGGTTTTTTCCACGTCGCGAACGACCCGGGTCGACACCGCCTCGCCTGCGAGGACGAGCGCGAAGTTGCCGGGGGTGGTCATGTTGAACACGATGATCGGCATCTCGTTGTCGCGGCAGAGCGCGAACGCGGTTGCGTCCATCACGTGCAGATCCTGGCGGAGCGCATCGGTGAACGTGACCGTGTTGTAGCGCCGCGCATCGGGGTGCTTCTTCGGATCCTTGTCGTAGATGCCGTCGACCTTGGTGGCCTTGAGCAGCACGTCTGCACCGATCTCCATCGCGCGGAGCGCGGCGGCGGTGTCCGTGGTGAAGAACGGATTGCCGGTGCCGGCGCCGAAGATCACGACGCGCCCCTTCTCGAGGTGGCGGATGGCGCGACGACGGATGTACGGCTCCGCGAGCTGGGACATCGGAATCGCGGACTGCACGCGCGTGGTCACGCCGTGGCGCTCGATCGCTTCCTGGAGCGAGACCGCGTTCATCACCGTGGCGAGCATCCCGACGTAGTCGCCGGTGGCGCGCTCCATGCCGCGCGCCTGGGCGCCGCGGAAGATGTTGCCGGCGCCGACGACGACCGCGACCTCGATGCCGAGGCGCGTGGTGTCGGCGATCGCCTTGGCGACCCCGGACAGCACTTCGGGATGGATGCCAAAGCTCTGGTCTCCCATCAGCGCCTCGCCCGAGATCTTGAGCAGGATGCGCTTGTACGCGGGCTTGCGAGGAGACGACATGGCCGACGGACATTACACCTTTTTGCTCGTACGATACTCGTAGCTGCATGGGTGGAAGGCCAGATGACGAGGGCCAGGCGACCACGCTCGCCGCCGTGGCGACGGCGCCCAGCGAACGTCGCTCGAAGCCGGTGATCTCCACGCTGCGCGAGGGCGATGCGATCGGCCGCTACCAGCTCGTGGCCCGCATCGGTGCCGGAGCGATGGGCGTGGTGTGGTCCGCCCACGACCCGCAGCTCGATCGCCGGGTGGCGATCAAGCTCGTGCACCCGAACCTCGCACGGTCACCCGAGGCCGCGGCGCGGCTGCTGCGCGAGGCGCGCGCCATGGCGAAGCTCTCGCACCGCTCCGTGGTGACGGTCCACGACGCCGGCGATGTCGAGGGGCAGCTGTTCCTCGCGATGGAGCTGGTCGAGGGTACGAACCTCGGCGCGATGGTGCGCGAGCGTGGGCCGCAGGAGCTCGCCGACTGGCACCGCTGGCTCGACCTCGTGCTCGATGCCGGACGCGGCCTCGCAGCGGCGCACCGCAGCGGCGTCCTGCACCGCGACTTCAAACCCGACAACGTGCTCGTCGACGCCGCGGGCCGCGTGTGCGTCGGCGACTTCGGGCTCGCCACGCTCGGCGAGGAGTCGTATGCGGCCGCCACCCAGCGCTGGGAGCCCGGGCGGCCGTTCGACCTCACGACCACCGGCGCGCTCCTCGGCACCCCCGCGTACATGGGGCCGCAGCAGCTGCGCGGGCTCACCATCGATGCGCGCGCGGATCAGTTCGCGTACTGCGTCACTGCCTGGGAGCTGCTCTATGGCGAGCGGCCGTTCACCGTCACCGGCACGGGCCTCGAAGCCATCCCCGAGCTCCTGGACAAGCTCGAAGCCGGCCCCCCGGAGACGCCCGCGGGCACGCGCGTGCCTCCCGCGGTGTGCGCGGTGCTGCGGCGCGGGCTCGCCGCGGACCCCGACGAGCGCTGGCCCGACATGGACACCTTGATCGCGAACCTCGAGTCCGCGGGCCGGCGCCCGCCGAGCCAGGCGCACGTCGCGCGCTCGCGCGCTCACCTGTACATCGGGATCGCCGTGCTCTCGCTCTCCACCGCGGCCGTCGCGGTGGTGTTCGCCGTGCGCGGCCGGGACACCTCGGCGGTGCATGCGCCCGCCGCGCAGCCCTCTCCTGCACCCGCGCCGGCGCCGACCGCCGACGCGAAGCGGCTGTTCAACGTGCCGATGCGCACCGGCATGGCCATCTCGAAGGACGGCAAGCGGATCGCGCTCGGGAGCAATCGCCTCGAAGTGCGCAGCCTCGACAGCTCCGAGATCTGGAACACGGCCCTGCCGTCGGGCTCGGATGTCGCGTACCTCGAGCTCGATGGCGATGCGCTGAGGTTCGCGATGCACGGCGGCACCGCGGTCGGCCTGTGGCACTACACGAAGGGCCCCGAGATCGAGCTCGCCGGCGACCTCAGCGGTCGGTGGTACGGGAGGACCGCGCTCGGCGACCTCGTCTACCGCGACACGGAGAGCCAGCTGTACGTCGTCGACGGCAAGCGCGACGTGACGCATTGGTCGGTCGCGCACGGCATCGACGTTGCCGCCGTATCGCCGAACGGCAACCGGGTCGCCTGGCTCGAGCCGACGCGGTTCGCTGGGCGCATTCTCGTGCGCGACCTCGATACCGGCACGCAGGTCGCGAGCCCCGTCCTCGATGCTCCGACCGCGCTCGCCTGGCTCGACGATCGCGCGCTCGCGTACGCGACCGGCACTCTCGAGCGACCGCGGATCCTGCGCTCCGAGATCACCGGCGCCGGCTTCTCGGCGCCGACCGAGCTCTACGGCTCCGACGTCGGATGGTACGGCGGCCTGCGCGCGCACGACGGCACACTCTACGTGGTCGAGATGCATCCGACGACGCGCGCACGCGTGATCGAGCGCGCGAAGGACGGCCGCGCCGCGCACGATCTCGACAACGCCACCGCCGGCGCCGCGCTCGCGTGGATCGACGACACCGAGTTCCTGACCTGGAACCGCGACACGCACCGCCTGGATCGCCGCCGGGGCGAGAACGTCGACGTCACGAAGCTTTCGGTCGATGGCGAGCCCGCGAATGCCACGATCGCCGGGGACACGCTGATCACCGCCCTCCGCGGCAACCAGGGCCGGCGCGTGGTCGCGGTGTCGTTGACCGACGGCCGGGCGATCTGGCGGCACGACGACAAGCAGACCCTCGCCGTGCGCTGCGCGAGCGATCGCCATCCGCCGTGCTTCGCGATCCGCAGCACCGACGGAAAGGAGCACCTCGTCACCCTGGATCCGCGCACCGGCGAGCTCGGGACCACACCGCTGTTCTCGGGCAAGTTCGAGGACGTGGCCGTCAGCGACGACGGCAAGCACCTCCTGATCTCCTCGAACGGGCTCGACGTGTCCGAGCTCGATACGGCGGGCAAGGTGCTCGCGACCTACGCGACCGCGCTGACGAACGTCCGCAGCCTCGCGTTCGATCCGCGAGGCGGCATCCTCGTCGGCGGGACGCTCGCCCGGAACAACTACCAGGTCGGGCGCGTCGGCGCCGTCGGCGCGAAGTTCGAGGTCCTCAGCCAGGCCGATGACGACATCCTGTCGCTCGTGCGCCCGTCGCGAGATGGCTCGCGCATCCTCGTCCTCGCGCGCAGCTTCACGCCCGAGGTCTGGCGGATCCGGCCGGCGGCGCGCTGATTTTATTCGGCGCCGAACAGCTTGCCGAGCTTCGCGAGGAGGCCGTGCTTCGGTTCGGTGACCGCGTGCATCTCCTTCGTGGTGAACTTCTTCGCCTGCTTGATCAGCGCGGCGAGCTCGTCGGCATCGAACCACACGCCGTGCGTCGGGCAGCGATCGAGCTGCACGCTGCCGAGGTTCATGGTCTGCATCTCCGCCTTGCACTCCGCGCACGGCCGCGGCTTGTCCTGGCGGTCCTGCCACGGCAGATCGACCAGCGTCGACGCACGCTGCTCGAGGATGGCGACCAGCGTGTCCTCGGCGATCCAGGCGCCTTCACACAGCCGGCAACGAAACGTCCGGCCCGCTTCTTCGAGCGGCGAATCGCAGACGGGGCAGATCAGCTCCATGGCGCTCTAGCCTGACACGTCAGTACGATTTCGCCCAGACCACGCGCTTTGCGCTCGGCTGCCCGGTGAACGGGCACGTGCCCGGCTCGCCCGGCGCGAGCGGGATGCACCGCACGGTGACCTTGAGGTCGTCCTTGATCTTCGTCTCGAGCGCCGGATCGCCGTTGAAGTGCGTCATCGCGAACCCGCCGTGCACCGGCGTGGGATCGCTCGGCTTCTTCTTCGGCGGATCGGCGAAGAATGCATAGAACTCGTCCTTCGTATCGATCTGCTTCGTGTGCTCGGTGCGATGGGCGAGCGCCCGCGCGTACAGGGCATCCTGGATGTCCTGCAGCAGCGTGCCGATCGAGGCGATCAGCTCGGGGCGCGCGAGCCCGGTCTTCTCCTTCGG
>JAYVLW010000587.1:0-26917 GCA_043759315.1 Myxococcales bacterium | reverse complement strand
TGTCACCCCGGCATCCCGCGGTTCTTCGAATGCGGCATCCTCGATACGGGCGGCCGTGGATCGCGATGGAGCTGATCGATGGCTCCTCGCTCGCCAACCGGATGCACAAGGAGCTCGTCCCGGCGAATGACGTCATCGAGTTCGTGCAAGGCGTGGCGGGAGTGCTCGCCGCCGCGCACGAGCGTGGCGTGACGCACCGGGATCTCAAGCCCGACAACATCTTCCTCACCCCCACCTGCGAACGGCACCGCGTGCGCGTGATCGATTGGGGCATCGCACATTCCAGCGCGGGCAGTCGCTTGACGAACATGAACGAGGCGATCGGCACGCCGACGTACATGGCGCCGGAGCAGGCGCGTGGCGGCCCGACGACCGGGTTCTGCGATGTCTACGGCCTGGGCGTCGTCGCATATCAGGCGCTGACGGGTCGTCCGCCGTTCATCGGCTCGACGTCGGTCGAGATCCTGGTGCAGCACCTCAATCGTCCCGTGCCGGCCCTCGCGCCGCGCTGCCCCGATGCTCCGTATGGCCTCGTCGACCTCGTGGAGCGGATGCTGGCGAAGGCCCACGACGAGCGTCCGTCGGCCGCCGAGGTAGCGTCCGAGCTGGCCCGGCTCAAGCTCCGGACGTCGGCGCGGCAGTCCGTACCGCAGCAGCTGCTCGACCGCACGGACGCTGTTCCGCTGGTGACGACGGAGGACATCACCGCCACGACCGCGTCGATTCGCGCGCCGCGCCATTCGTCCGCCGACTAGCTCAGGCGTCGGGGCCTTCTGCATACACGAGGTCGTCCTCGTCGAGCGCCAGTAGGTCACCGCGTCGCGAGCGGCAGGGTGAAGGAGAACACGGCCCCTTCCCCATGCCGGCTGGCGACGGCGACGCGTCCGCCGTGGGCCTCGACGATGCCCTTCGCGATCGCCAGCCCGAGGCCGGCGCCGCCGCGCTTCGTGCGGCCGTGCCAGTAGCGATCGAACACGTGCGGCAGCTCCGCGTCGGTGATCCCAGGCCCCTGGTCGCGCACGGCGATCTCCGCCTCGGTCTCGCGGCGCGCGACGGAGAGCTCGATCGGCGCACCGCGTGCGTGCTTGAGCGCGTTGCCGATCAAGTTGCCGAGGACCTGGAGGACGCGATCGCGATCCGCGGAGACGATGGTCGTCCCCCCTGGATCGAGCGCGGTGATCTTGCCGCCGCTGTCTTTTGCGAGCAGCTCGTGATCGGTGGCGGCCTGACGGATGATCGCGCCGGCGTCGATGGATCCGCGCGTGAGCGCGAGCGCGCCGTTCTCGATGGCGCTCGCTTCCAGGAGATCTGAGATCAGGCGCTCCGCACGCTGCGACGCTCGCTCGATCGCACCGAGGTAGCGCAGCGCATTGCCGGTGCTCTCCTCGCGAAGCGCCTCGGAGGCGAGGCTGATCGCGTGCAGCGGGCCGCGGAGATCGTGGGAGACGACCGCGAGGATGTCGTCGCGAGCCCGGGCGGCCTGGGTCGCTACCGCGAGGGACTTTGCCGATTCGGCCTCCGCGCGGCCGATGCGGACCGCGAATCGTACGCGGAGCGCGAGGCGGCGCGGCGACAGGTCGCCTTTCGGGAAGAAATCCGTGACCCCCGCATCGACCGCGGCCTGCAGCAACTCCTCGTTCTGCTGACCGGTGACGAACACGATCGGCGTCAGGTTCCCGATCGCGCGGAGCTGGCGCGTGACCTCGATACCGGAGGTAGCGCCGAGATCGTGATCCACCAGGAGGCAGTCGAACGTCTGCTCGGAGACCGCGGCCATCGCATCACTCGCCGTCGCCGCCTCGAAGACGTCCGCGGCGAGTCCGCTGTGTTCGATCGCGCGGCGGATGGCCAGGCGGTCGACGGGGTCATCCTCGATCGTCAGGATCTTCAGTCGCTCTGTCATGTCTTGCCCGGCGCAGAAGATTTCACGGAGGCCCCGGCGGCGCCATCAGGATGGGTCGGGAGGATGTCCGTTCGTGATCGGCGGCACCGCCTGCGCGCGGGGAAGAGCAGCTTCGGTCGTCGACTTGGCGTCGTGACGCGGCTCCTCGAGCCGGCGGTACAGCGAGCGACGATCGATGCCGAGGATGCGAGCGGCGTGGGTCTTGTTGCCACCGACCGCGCTGAGCACCTGGCGAACATAGCGGCGCTCCATCTCGTCGAGCGTGATGAGCTCGCCCGGGCTCTCCGTCGTGATCACGATCTTGCTCGACTGGTGTTCTTGCACCTTGGCCGGAAGATCGTCGACGGTGATCTCGTCGAGGCGGCACAGCGCGACCGCGCGCTCCATGCAGTTCTCGAGCTCGCGGACGTTGCCCGGCCAGTCGTAGTCCATGAGCAGGCGCGCCGCGGGACCCGAGATGCCCTGCACGGGCTTGCTGGTGCGACCCGCGATCCGCTTGAGGAAGAACTGGGCGAGCTGGAGGATGTCGCCCGCCCGCGCGCGCAGCGGCGGCACCGGGATCGCGACGACGTTGATCCGGTAGAACAGATCCTCGCGGAACCGCTTCTCCTCGACCTCGGTCTCGAGATCGCGGTTGGTGGCGGTGACGACGCGCGCCTCGAACGGGATCTCTTCGTCCCCGCCGACGGGGCGGACCTTGCGCTCCTGGAGGACGCGGAGCAGCTTGACCTGCATCTCGATCGGCATCTCGCCGATCTCGTCGAGGAAGATGGTGCCGGCGCCCGCCTGTACGAACAGACCAGCGCGCGAGCGCTTCGCGTCGGTGAACGCGCCGCGGACGTGACCGAACAGCTCGCTCTCGAGCAGCGGCGCCGGCATGGCCGCACAGTTGACGGCGACGAACGGTTGGTCGCGCCGTGGGGAGAGGTTGTGGAGCGCCTTCGCGACGAGCTCCTTGCCGGTACCGGACTCGCCGGTGATCAGCACCGTCGCATCGCTATCGGCGACGCGGCGGATCATCTCGATCGTCTCGCGGATCGCCGGGCTCGATCCCGCGATGCCGTCGATCGGCATGTCGCGGTCGGCGGCGGTGCGGAGGCGCTTGACCTCCCGCTTGAGTGAAAGGTGCTCGAGCGCGCGGCCGACCGCGATCGCGAGGGCGTCGACCTTCACCGGCTTGGTGATGAAGTCGTACGCACCTGCGCGGATGGCGGCGATGGCCGTCTCGAGACCGCCCTGCCCGGTGAGGACGAGCGGCAGGAGATCGGGATAGCGCTGGCGCAGCTCCTGGCACAGGTCGATGCCGGACATCCCGGTCATCTGAACGTCGGTCACGACGACGTCCACCGGATCGGTCCTCAGGTGCTCGAGGCACTGCTGGGCGGAGTTCACGGCGTCGACATTGAAGCCCCGCTTGCGAAGTGAATCACGCAGCAGGATCGCAGTGTCGTCGTCATCGTCGACGATCAGAATAGTTCCGTTCACGGTGTGCCCAACCCTTTCTACCACCAATGAGTCCCGGCACTTACGTAGCCAGGCTCCGTGGCAGTAAAGCACGATGCCAGAGGCATGCCGGAATCTATGAGCGCCCCAGCGACACAGATCCAGTCACCTATGCGATCCGGACTGAGCGCGAGCGCTCACCGTGCTCCGAGGCGCGCCCAGATGCGCGAAATCGTCACTGAGAACGGAGGTGGACGCGAACCTCCGATGCCTCGCGCTTTTCGGCCGTGACGCGGAGCTGGGCGAACTCGTGCTCGAGCCGCTCGAGCTCGGCGTCGGACAGATCCTCCGAATCGATCAGGCCGTTGCGCGCGGCATCGATCGATCGGATCAGCTCGTCGAGCTTCAGGTGCAGCGCCTTCGAGTCGCGGTTCTGCGTGTTCTGGATCATGAACACCACGAGGAACGTGATGATGGTGGTGCTCGTGTTGATGACGAGCTGCCAGGTGTCCGAGAACCCGAACACCGGCCCGAGGAGCGCCCACAAGGTGATGCCGCCCAGCGCGCACACGAACGCGTAAGGCGAGCCGATCGCGCCCGCGATCCGCTTCGCCATCCGGCGGAAGAACTCGCTCACCTCGCTCCGGAATCCACCACGACCAGATCGACGATGTCGCCGACATCGGGGATCCCACGGACCACTTCCTCGAGTTTCGGCAGGAACTGCGCGCCAGCGACGCGGCCGCGCAACGTCACGCGCGAACCTTCGACCTCGATCCAGACATCTTCGACGTCGAGGCCCGAGCGACGCACCGCCTTCGCCACGGCGTCGTGGAGCAAGCGCTCGTCCGCCGACAGGTGCCGCTCGCCCGCGAGGGCCGCGCGCTCCTGTTCGACCGTCGGGCGAAAGCTGCTGTCAGGCTCCGGTACGGTGCTGCGGGTGATCTCGTCGTAACTCCGAGGGATGGGTCCGGGCATGATCGGCTCGACGTGCAGCCGGAATGCCAGGCGACTGCCGACGTGGGCGGCATACCGTGCGTGCAGTTTTGCCGCATTGTGGCGATCGTGCTCACCGACTCCTTCGAGTCACCTCCGCTCGGCGCGTCCAAGGTCGCGAACTCTCGAGCGGACCACGGTGGTATCCGACGTGCAGTGCTGCTGGAGCGTATCCATCGGTCCCCTGGCGTTCCACCCACGCCATGGGCCGGTACATGACCCCCGCTCTCGAGCGGGTCCCGCCGGCAGCCTCCCCCAGGTTTGCCGGCGGTTTTTTTTCTTGGTGTCGCTACTTCGCGACGAGCTCGCGGGTGGCCGAGATCGCCGCGGGGCCGAGCGCCGCGATCTCGGGATCGTCGGCGGTGCGCTGCCCCGCCAGAAGCTCGCGCCACAGGCCGTGCAGCCGGCGCGATGGGGGTCCGGCGACGAGCGGCTGATCGATGCCCGCGACCCACGCGAGATCGTCGCCGAACAGGTCGAGCAGCCATGTCCCGGTCTCGGGATCCGCGAGGGGCGGAAGGTACCCGAACAGCGCCGGCCGCTCGCGCGTCGGGGCGGTGGTCGCGAGCATCGCGAGGCCGGCGGCTCCGAACCGCGCCGTCAGGCCGGCGGCGCGCGCGGCAGCATCGAGGCGGCCGCTGATCGCTTCGTACCGGGCGCGCGCGATCGCCAGGGCAATCGCCTGGCGCTCGCCGATCGCCGACGGATAGCTCGCCGGGGCGGGTGGCACGAACCCGACCTCCGGCGGCTCGCCGACCAGCTCGAACCCACGGCGGCGGGGCACGGCGCGCGCGATGTCCAGACGACCGAACGCGGGCACATCAGCGACCACGAGCTGCTTCGCGCGCAATGCGTCGGCGACCAGCGTATCGGCGATGGTTGGCGCCACCGGCGGAACCAGCGCCAGATCGGGGCGTGCGCCGGCGACGACCTGCGCGTAGTTGATCGCCGACCACGTGGAACCGCTCGTCGCGACGACCAGACCTGGCCCCGAGGGCGCATCGCCGATCACGTCGGTGGCCAGGCGCGCGGGCGCGTCCTCGGGATCATCGACACCGAGGGCGGGCCCGGTCACGAGCGCGGCGATGACGAGCGGGACCGCCGCGCCGAACACGACGAGGACGCCGCGCTCGGGCATCAGCTTGCCCACGGCGCTCGGCACGATCGCGCAGCCGACGGCGAGGAGGGCGAGCAGCGGCTCGGCGGCATGATCGACGGCGATCGCATGCGCGGCGGTGATCGCGACGACGAGCGCGAGCCAGCGCGCAGGCGCGAGCCCGGTCGCCGCGCCGAACGCCGCGCCGAGGAGCCCGGTGCCGACCACGATCGCGGCGGCGCCCCGACCCGTGGCGCCGACCATCGCGGTCAGGCTCGGATCGAGATCCGGCAGACCGCCGAGCGCACCGAGCGACCACGCGATCATCGCGAGGCCGATCGCTCCGGCGCCGATCGCGAGATGATCCCGGCGTGCCTGGGTGCGTGCGAGCCAGCCGATGACGGCGATGCCGAGCGCGAGGCCGAGCCACGGTGCGCTCCCGATCACACCCGCGACGCCGACGAGCGCGAGCACGATCCGCCGCGTGCTCGGAGCGCGTGCGTGAGCCGCGGCGCCAGCGACCGCCCAGACCGCACCGCACGCTGCTAGCAGCGTCGGCGTGGCGAAGCCGGCGGCGTCGCGAAACGGGGGAGCGAGGCCGAGAAGTACGGCGCCGATCGCGCCGGCGTACGGATCCTTGGGCAACAGGCCGCGCGCGGCGGCGACCACGCCGGCGAGCGTCAAGGCGCCGAGCGCGGCCCCCAGGACGCCGAGCCGAAACCCGGGCTCGCCGAACGGCAGCTGCGCCGCGAGATCGGCGAGCAGGCCGTAGAGGGGCGACGAGGTCGTCCGCGCGAGCTGGGCCCCGAGGACCGCGTGGTCCGAGGCCTGGTCCCAGCCGGGCCCGCCGCCCGCGCCGACGACGAAGGCCACCAGGGCCACGGCGAACACGCCGAGCTCGAGGTGGGCGGCCGTGCGCTCCATGGGCGAGGAGGCTGCCACAGTCCACGGGACCGCGTTATGATTCGGCAGGGTTCATGGCGCAGATCCGGTTCGTCGATGTCTGGTTGCGGGCACCGGGGGCGCCCCCCAGCCATTACCGGTCGGTCATGGTGATCACCGAGAAGTGGGCCGAGCAGCGCGTGCTGATGCGCGCCTATGCGGAGAGCCGGGATCAGACCCGGCCCACGATCACCCTCTATGGAACCGAGCTCGCGATCGGACCCGCCGGCATCGACGTCAACGGAGCGTGGGGGGTGCACGTCGGCGAACAGGTGGATGGTGCCGCGCAGCAGGTGAAGACCCAGCTCGAGGAGGCGGCACGCCGGATCGCCGGCAGCAAGGGCAACCCGCCGCGCCTCCTCGACGAGGAGTCCACGTTCGAGCGCGAGCCCACCGCGAACTGGGGGCCGGGGGCGCCGCGCGTCTTGCCGAAGCGCATCGATGGTGGGATGCCGCAGATCGACTTCGTGCAGCCGACGCATGCGACGCGGGTTCCGCAGCAGCAAGGCGCCACGTTCGTGCCGCAGCATCAGGTCGCCGCGCATCATGTCCCGGCGCCCGCTCCCTCCGCCGCGCCGTCGAACCCGGAGCTGCGGAAGACGCCCATGCCGCGTCAGCGTGGCAAGACCCGACCGCCGCCGCTGCTCGATCGCACCGCCCTGGGCTATCAGTCCGGCTCGGGCGCCCAGTCCGCGGTGGTCCGGCTCGGGCTGGTGCCCCACGTCTCATCGCGGCTCGGCTGGCTCGTGGATCGGGTCGTCCCGCAGGACTTCCAGATCGACGCCTCCGAGCGCAAGGTCCTGAACGCGCTCGGAGACCAGGAGCTCACCGCGAAGGCGATAGGTCACATGATCGACGTCGCCGATCCGATGACCTTCATGGAGGACCTGACGCGCAAGCTCGAGAGCTACGGGCTCGATCTCGTCGAGCCCGGGACGCCGCACGGCGGGGAGCCCACGTACCGTCTGCGCCGCTAGAACCCCGGGCTGGCGTGTGGTAACCACACCTGCCTTTCAGCCCGAGGACGACCATGCAGGTACGCATCGAAGACGTTTCCCCTGTCGAGAAGAAGATGTTCGTCGAGATCCCGTGGGAAACCGTGAGCGCGAAGCTCGGCGAGGCCTACAAGGACCTGGGCAAGGGCGTCGCGCTCAAGGGTTTCCGCAAGGGGAAGGTCCCGCGGCCGGTGCTCGAGCAGGTCTACGGCCAGCGGGTCAACGCCGAGGTCGCGTACGCTCTCGTGCGCGAGTCGTTCTTCAAGGCGTCCGAGGACAACAACCTCGCCGCCGTGGCCGAGCCGCGGGTCGAAGAGGCCGCGCCGATCAAGAAGGGCCAGCCGTTCACGTTCTCCGCGATCATCGAGATCCGCGGCGAGGTCAAGGTCGACGAGTTCAAGCAGCTTCCGATCGAGCGCCGCAAGCTCGACATCAAGGACGAGCAGGTCGAGGAGTCGCTCGCGCAGCTCCGCCGCGAGCACACCGAGCTGAAGCCGATCGAGGGTCGCGAGATCACCGCGGCCGGCGACATCGTCGGGCTCAGCGTCACCGGCAAGATCGGCGAGCACGAGATCAACCAGCCGCAGTTCGCGGTGGATCTGGATGACGCCGAGCGCGAGCCGCTGCCCGGCATGCGCGATGCGCTGCTCGGCGTTCCGATCGATACGAAGGACAAGCAGATCGAGATCCAGGTCCCCGACGACCACAAGGACGAGTCGATCCGCGGCCGCAAGGCAACCCTGACCGTGACGATCCTCGAAGCGCGCGCGAAGGACGTGCCCGCGCTCGACGACGAGTTCGCGAAGGACACCGGCAAGGCCGACACCCTCGATGGCCTCAAGGCCGCGCTCCGGAAGGAGCTCGAGGACAAGGAGCGCGACGTGATCGATCGCGAGGCGCGTGAGGGTGTGCTGCGCGAGCTGATCAAGAAGAACCAGATCCCGGTGGCCTCGTCGCTGATCGAGCGCGCGGTCGAGATGCAGTACCAGCGCCTCCGCCAGATGCTCGGCATGAAGCCGGACCGCAACAACCCGACCGCGGGGCTGTCCGAGGATCTGCGCGAGAAGATGCGTCCCGCCGGCGCCGACGAGGTGCGCGGCCAGCTGCTCCTCGAGGCGATCGCCGACAAGGAGAGCATCGCGGTCACCGACGAAGAGCTCACCGCTCACATCGAAGCGACCGCGAAGGGCCGCAACACGCCCGCCGCGAAGCTGCGCGCCGAGTGGCAGCGCGACGGCCGCATCGACAACGTCACGTACTCGCTGCGCCAGGACAAGGTCCTCAAGTTCCTCGTCGAGAACGCCTCGATCACCGAGGTGGAGAAGCTGACCCAGCAGGGTACGCCGCTCCCCGAGGGTGGGCCGGCTGCGGCGCCGCACGGCCAGGAAGGCCACGTGCACGGCCCCGACTGCGATCACTGATCAGCGCCCGCGGCCGTGGGCGTGCCGTCACGGATCGCGATTGCGGTACAGGCTGAGTCCGAGCACCAGGGCGAGGACCAGGCCGATGCCCGCGGCACCGAGTCGCGCCGGGGCGTTCCACGCCGCCGCGGATCCCGACAGGCGCGGTGCCACCTCGAGCACGAGCGGCGCGACGTGCCAGCCCGGGTCGACCGCGACCTGCCGCGTGATCTGCGGTCCAGCGTCGCCATCAGCGTTCGCGATCATGTACTTCCAGCCAGTGCCGGAGAGGCTCGCGCGCACCGCGACCTGGGCGAGGTTCTCGCGGGTGAGCGTGAAGTCGAGAGGCGTCGAGAGCACGAGCTCGCCGGTCAGTGGTGACGTCGGATCGTACGGCGCGATTGGAAGTGCGACGACGACCGCGACCTGCTTGCGGCCATCGACCGCGAAGCGCGCACCCGCCGCGGCGGCGATCGGCGGCGACCCTTCGGGCAACGTGAGCAGGAGGGTGCGCGCGGCGTCGCTCAGCTGATGCACCTCGAGGGTCTGGTTGAGGTTGCGCGGTAGCTGCAGCTCGCTGGTCACGAGATCCTTCATCGTGGCGGCGTCCGTCATCACACCCGCCCGGATCTGCGGCCCGGTGGTCATCCCTTTGGCCTGGCCGTGGACGGCCTTCGTCGTGCTGTCGAGGACCATCGCGAGCCGCTGGGCCTCGGCATCGACCGCGGCCGTGGTCTCGGGGGCCACGCTGCGAGCTCCCTGCGGCGGAGCGATCCAGAGCACCGCCGCCACCCCGAAGCTCGCGAGCGCGAACACGGCGAGCGCGATGTGGAGCAACCGGCGAGCACGAACGATGCCCGGCAGCTCCTCGGTTGTCTCGCCCACCTCGCGCGATAGCCCCACCAGGAAACCGTACACCCGGCGTCCGGCTGACCGTCATTCAATGGCCCCGGCCCGGTGACGCGATAGAGTCGGGGGATGGAGTCCGATCCGACCCATCCCGGCGTTGCCGGCGAGAAGCACCCGACCCTGGCCGAGCTGAAGGATGGATCGCTCCCGCACGTCCACAGCCACATCGCCAGCTGTTCGATGTGCCGGTCGGTGGTTGCCTCCGCGAGCGCCACTCCGGACAGTGGGCCCATCGAGCTCGATCTCCCGAAGGGCCTGGTCAGCGAGAACGCCTTCAAGTGGCCGGCCGATCCGATCGCGCGCGGCGGCATGGCGCAGATCTTTCTCGGCGACGATCGGCGGCTCGGTCGCACGGTGATCCTCAAGGCGCCGCGGGAGGGCGAGGACCTGACGCCGGCGATGGCGCGGCTGTTCCAGCGCCGCGTGACCACCGAGGCGCGGATCCTCGCGAAGCTTCAGCATCCGTCGATCGTCACGATCTACGAGCTCGGCAAGGCGACCGTTGGCTGGCCGTTCTGCGTGCTCGAGCGCGTGGAGGGCACGTCGCTGCGCGACCGGCTCGACGAGCTAGCGGAGCTCGAGACCGATGGCAAGCCGCGGACGCGCGAGCGGCTCGAGCTGCTGTCGAACCTCGTCGCGATCGCGGAGGCGCTCGCGTACGCGCACGAGGCGCGGGTGGTGCACCGCGACTGCACGCCGAACAACATCATCCTCGGCAAGCGCGGCGAGGCCACGCTGATCGACTGGGGTATCGCGAAGGATCTCGACACGCCCGGTAGCGACGCCAGCGACCTCAACGATCAGCCGCCATCCATGAGCGGGCGCATGGTGACGATCAGCGCGGGGACGCCGCCGTACCTGCCGCTCGAGCAGAGCCAGGGCCGCGCCGCGGAGCCGAGCTTTGACGTCTACAGCTTCGGCATCACGCTCTACGAGGTCGTCTCGGGCACCACGCCGTTCGAGTGGAAGACCGTCGAGGGGCCGGGCGCGCGCACGAAGCAGCTGCAGACGTTCCTCGACTGGCTCAAGGCCGCCGATCCGGCGCCGCCGGCGATGCCGAAGGACACCGAGCTCTCCGGCATCATCGCGAAGGCGATCGCCCGCGACCCCGCGGCGCGGTTCACCGCTGACGAGCTGGTGCGCGCGCTCAAGCAGTACCTGACCGGCGACCTCGTGTTCTCGCATCGCTACTCGCTGGCCGGCCGCGTCTCGCGGTGGGCGAGCAAGCACAAGGCGACCACGGTGACGATCGGTGCGCTCGTCGCGTTCGCGATCGTCGGCGCCCTCGTCTGGGCCCAGCTCTCGCGTCAGGCAAGGCAAGAGGCCGAGCTGCGCGCGATGGCCTCCGCCGCCAACGCCGACGCGAGCCAGAAGGGCCGCGCCGCCGACGAAGCCACGCGTGCCGCGGAGGAAGCGAAGGCGCGCGCCGAGGACGCCCAGCGCAAGGGTCAGAACGCCGACGAGCTGCGGCGCGACGCCGAGGCCAAGCGCAAGGCGGCCGAGCAGATGCGCAACGCGGCCGACAGCGCGGCCAAGACCGCGAAGGGCCAGGCCGACGATGCGTTCAAGCGATTTCAGGAGGCGATGAAGGCGAAGGAGGACGCGGAGCGGATCCGCGACGCCGCGAACGCCGAACGCGATACCGCACAACGCGCGCAGACCGAGGCCGAGAAGTTCCGCGATGCCGCGCGCCTCGCGCAGGCCGTCGCCGAGAGGGAGCGCGACTCCGCGAAGACCGCCCGCGAAGGCGCCGAGCGCGAGCGCGAAGCGGCGAAGCAGACCGCCGCCGCCGCCGAGCAGGAGCGCGAGGCCGCGCGCCAGGGTCAGACCCGCGCCGAGCAGGATCGCGAGGCCGCGCGCGCAGCGCAGTCCGCGGCGGAGCGCGAGCGCGATGCCGCTGCCGCCGCGCGCGCCAGCGTCGAGCGCGAGCGCGATGAAGCGCGCCGTCGCGTGCAGGAGCTCGAGCAGCGCCTGCGCGACGCGCCGCAGAACTTCCCGGGTCCGCCGGGCCCTCCGCCGCCGAACCCGCCGGGCCAGTGAAGCTCCGATGCTCTCGGCCGTCACCTGGAGCTCGTCGACGATCCGCCTCTGACGTCGAGGCGAGGTCGCCGCGCCGTCGGACGTAGCGTCGGTCGTTCATCGAGCCGCGGGGAAGTGGCGTTGTCGCGTAACCGTTCGCGCGCCAGCAGCCTCCAAGCGGCGTTCTCGAAAGGAACCCGCCATGAAGCACTTTCTCTTCGCGTTGCTTGTCGGTGCAGCCGCCTGCGGTGGTTCGCCCAAGACTCCTGAGACGGCAGCTCCCACGCAGTCCGCCACGGTCGACATCGTCGACACGGCTGTCGCCGCTGGCTCGTTCAACACCCTGGTCGCCGCGATCAAGGCCGCCGGACTCGTCGACACCCTCAAGGGGCCTGGTCCGTTCACGGTGTTCGCACCGACCGACGAGGCGTTCGCGAAGCTGCCGCCGGGCACCGTCGATGCGCTCCTCGCCGACAAGGCGAAGCTCACCGCCGTGCTCACCTACCACGTGGTTGCTGGCAACGTCGGCTCGGCCGCGGTGGTCGGGATGAAGGATGCGACCACGCTGCAGGGTGGAAAGCTCGCGATCGACGCGTCGTCGGGCGTGAAGATCAATGGCGCGCTGGTCACCAAGGCGGACATCGCCGCCACGAACGGCGTGATCCACGTGATCGACACCGTCCTCCTGCCGCCACAATAGCCACCTCCTGACCTGGCGGCGCGCTCAGAACTCGGTCCCCAGCCATTCGGCGAGGGACCGGAACGAGCGGTCGCCGATCACGACGTGATCGATGATCGGAATCCCGAGGAGGCGTCCGACCTCGCGGAGACGTCGTGTCAGTTCGATGTCCTCGGCGGAGGGCGTGGGATCCCCCGAGGGATGGTTGTGCACGAGCACGCCCCCCGCCGCGGCCATGCGGATCAGCGGGCGGAACACCTCGCGCGGATGCACCTCGACGCCAGCGACCGTGCCGCGCGCCACCTCGACGACATCGAGCAGGCCATTGCGGATGTCGACGCCGATCGAGATGAACACCTCCTGGGTGAGGCCCGACAGGCGCGGCGCGACGATGCGGAACACGTCCTCGGCGCGGCCGAGCGTCTCCCGGTGCTGCACGGCATCGACAGCGCGCCGCCCGAGCTCGAACGCGGCAGCGACGCGAGCCGCGCGGGCTGCACCGACACCGATGACCTGCGAGAGCTCGCGTGGCGAGGCGCGCGAGAGCGGGCCGACGCCGCCGGCGGAGCGCACGAGATCGGCTGCGACGTCACGCGCCGTGTGATGACGAACACCCGTGCCAAGGACGAGCGCGATCAGCTCGTCGTCGCCTAGCTCCGACGCGCCGGACCGCCACAGTCGTTCTCGAGGTCGCTCCGCGTGAGATTCCATGCGCGCGAGGACAGCAAGCCGTGCGCCAAGAGCGTTTCGTGTCGCGGCGTGGGGTTGCGCGTCCGGGTTGGCCGACGCCCGGACGTGATCCGGACGCGCGACCGGCATCCGGACAGGCAGGTGATATCCTCGCGGGATGTTCGTGTGTCCCGAGTGTGGCGTGCAATCAGGCGCGTCCGGTCACTGCCCCGCGGATGGTGCGCCGTTCGCCGCGGTCGGCGAGGATCTCCTGCTCGGCACCACGATCGGCGTCTATCGCGTCGCGCGCCTCCTCGGCATCGGCGGCATGGGGCGCGTGTACAAGGGCGTGCATCCCACGATCGGCAGCCGCGTCGCGATCAAGGTGCTGTCGCGCGAGTGCAGCGATCGTCGCGATCTCGTGGAGCGGTTCTTCTCGGAAGCGAAGGCGGTGAACCTCATCCGCCACGAGAGCATCGTCAACGTGCTCGATCTGGCGATGCTCCCCGATGGGCGGCCCTACATCATCATGGAGTACCTCGATGGAGCGCCTCTCTCGGCCCTCGTCGAGGCCGCGGTCAACGCCCGCGCGCCGGTCCCGCTCGGCGGCCTGGCGCGACTCGCCGCCGAAGTGCTCGACGCACTCGGCGCCGCGCACGGCAAGGGCATCGTTCACCGAGACCTCAAGCCCGACAACATCTACGTCACGCCCGCGGGCCGCCCGAAGGTCCTCGATTTCGGCATCGCGAAGCTGACCGATAGCGCGCCGGGGACGGGTACGGCGACGGGCTCGCTGCTCGGGACGCCGCACTACATGGCGCCGGAGCAGGCGGCCGGGCGCCCGGTCGACCACCGCGCGGATCTCTACGCGATGGGCGTGATCCTGTTCGAGTGCGCGACGGGCCAGAAGCCGTTCATGGCGGACTCGCTGTTCGATCTGCTGCGCAAGCACGTCGAGACGCCACCGCAGCCGCCGCGCCAGCTGCGCCACGACATGCCCCCCGAGCTCGAGATGGTGATCCTCACGGCGCTCGCGAAGGCGCCGGATCAACGGTTCGCGAGCGCGCAGGCGATGAGCCTCGCGCTGCAGTACGCGACGGCGCAGCTCCCGGCGGATCAATGGTCCCCGCTCACCCTGCAGAGCCGGCCCACCGGCATCCCGACGCCGTCGTGGCCGTCGCAGCCGCCGAGCTGGGCAGGCGCCCGGGGAGCGAGGGAGTCGGTGCAGCCGCCGATGGTGCAGCAGACGACCGTGTCGGCGGGGCAGGTGACCGCGAAGGCAAGGGCGCAAGCGGCACCGGCGTCGAAGAAGGGGCTGTGGATCGCGCTGTTCGCGGTCCTGCTGGTCGGTGGTGGGGTGACCGCGGCGGTGATGGCGGGCGGTGGAGCGGGAGATGGGGCGGGATCGTCGGGCTCGTCCGCGTCGGAGACGGCCGCCGTGAATCCGGCCTCGCCCACGCCAGCGCCAACGCCGACCATCGTCGCGGGGAAGGAACCCGCCGCGCAGCCGAAGGCGCCCGCTGCCAAGCTGGGAGATTCGTCGTCGCCGCCGCCGCCGCCGCCCGTGGCGGAGAAGGACGAGGATGACGATGACGACTCGCCGGCCAACGTGGTCGCGAAGATCGCCGACGCGCCTGCGCCGGCTGGCTCGCCACCGAAGGCTTCGGCCGGCGGCTGGTTCGAGCGGCACGAGGTCAGCCCGCCGGGCCGGGACATGAAGAAGTTCGATGTCGACAAGCACATCGCCTGGGCGGTCGCGGAGGCGAAGCGGACGGTGCCGGATGCGGCGCTGTTCCGCATCGACGTGGAGAACGTGTTCCCCGATGGCCACGCCGATCTGACGCTGCCGGGCTTCGCATACAAGACCGGTGGCATCGACCTGCGGTTCGTGTCGCCGTCGCACACGAAGCGCGATCCGAGCGTGCCGCGCGGTGTGAAGGTCGAGCGAACCTGCGCGCTGCGCATCGATGGCGGGCCCGATGGCTTCGAGATCCGCGACCTGTCGGGCGACTGCGACGAGGTCGGCATCCCGGTGCCGAAGTGCAAGATGGCCCAGGTGTGGAAGAAGGCGCTCGCGAAGCACCCGGATGTCGCCGATGCGGTCGCGTCGATCGGCTATCGGGGCAAGAAGTGGTGGTTCACGATCTACGACGACGGCAAGTCGATCGTGAGCGAGACGTACGCGGACGATTGCCCGTAAGCCGCTACCGGCTACCCGACTTGCCACGGACGACCAAGCGCGCGGACTCAAACGGCGAGCGCGCTGGCACGGCGCGTGCTCCAGAGGACCAGGTGCGTACATCGCTGGCTACTGGTCTCGTCGCCTGCCTGGTGACAGGGTGCGCGCTCGTCGGCCCCTCCGAGGACCCGAGTGTCGATGGCCGCGTGCGGGTGGTGCCCGAGATCGCGGGGCTGCGCGTCACGCCGAGCACGATCGAGATCCCTCGGAGCGCCGCGCTCGAGGTGGCCGTCGGCGATATCGTCGTCTCGGCGCAAGGCGAAGGCTTCCTCCGCACCGTCGACGCGATCGATCGCGCGGTCGACGCCGTCGTGCTGCGGACCAGCGATGCCGAGCTCGGTGACGCCTTGATCGACGCGGAGCTCGCGACCTCGCTCGGAGGAGCCGGCAAGGCCGATACCCATCAGCTACCCGGGATCCGGTTCTCGATCGCGAACCGTACGCTCGTCGACAACGCGGCCCTGACCGCGCGGATCGTCGATGCGTCGCTCGGGTTCGAGCCTGAGCTCGACCTGGATCTCGCGATCCAGGGCCGCCATCTCCAGAACTTCGAGATGGTCGTGCGCGGTCGCGTGTCCGGATCGATCGACCTGGACGTCGTCGCCCGCGAGGTCGAGATCGGCCCGGAGATCCGGCTGTGGGAGTCGACGCCGATCGTGTTCTATCAGCAGATCGGTCCGGTGCCGGTCGTCGAGACCGTGACCACCAGCGTCGTCCTCAAGCTCCAGGTCGTCGCGCGCGGCGAGGGTCGCGTCCGCATCGACGCAGGCGCGATCGCCAGGGTCGCCGGCGGTCTTCGCTACAACTCGACCACGGGCTGGGACGCCGTCGCCGATCTCGATGTCGACGCTCACGGCTCGATCCCGATCGCGACGGCGAGCCTCGACAAGCTCGGCGTTCGCGCGTGGCTCGCCGCGCGCGTGGACGTGCGGTTCTACGGTGTTGGAGGTCCGTACATCGCCGCCGGTCCGCAGCTCGAGGTGGTGCGCGATGTCCACGATGGGAGCTTCGACGCCTCGGCCGGGTTTCGCGGCGCGACCGGGGGAGGCCTCAGGTTGTTCAGGTTGAACCTCCCGGCGCTGCCTTCGTTCGAGTTGTTCGATTCGCTCGTGCCCCTCCACTGATCCCCGCCGGGATCTTGCCCGAGCGCTACTGCTGGCCGAGCGCGCGCTCGAGCTGGGCCCAGGCATTCGCGAGCTGCCACTCGGCGGTGATCAGATTCCCTTCGGCGGTGGTCACGGCCGTCTGCGCATCGGCGAGCTCGATCTGGCTGCCGAGGCCCTGGGCGTAGCGGGCGTCGGCGAGCCTGAGCTGCGCGCGCGCGGCGGTGACGGCCTCGCTGGACGCGCCGACGTTCGCGCGGTTCGCAACGATCTGCTGGCGTGAAGCATCGAGCTCCGAGGTCAGCGAGACGAGGAGCGAGTCGCGCTGCGCCTGGACGATCGCGACCCCGGCGCGTGCCGAGCGAACGTCCGCGGCGGAGCGGCCACCATCATAGAGCTGCCAGGACAGCACGAGGCCGGCGGTCCAGCTGGGCTGCGGCGACCAGTCATCCTGCGCCGGGCCCCACTGGGTGGTCGCAGACGCACTGAGCACCGGGCGGCGCTCCGCCTGCGCCACGGTCACGCTCGCCTCGGCCGCGACCACCTGCTTGTCGAGCTGCACGAGCTCGGGGCGGTGCTTGCGCGCCGTCTCGACGAGCACGCCGAGCTCCAACGGGTCCTGCGGTGGCGGCGTGGGCCACGCACCATCGACGGTGAACGTCACCGCCGGATCGAGCCAGCCGATCGCGAAGCGGAGGTTCGCGAGGGCCACGGCGGCGTTGCTGTGCGCTTGCGCGAGCGCCGATCGGGCGTTGGCAGCACGCGCCTGCGCCTGCACGACCTCGATCGGATCCTTGGCCTGCGCGGCCACGAACTTGCGCGCCTGATCGAGGTGGGTCTCCTCGCTCTTCACGGTGGCCTCGGCGACGGTGACGAGGCGCGCGCGCGCGATCGCCTCGAGGAACGCGATCGAGACCGAGCTGCGGATATCGAGGTTCGTGGTCAGGATCGCGGACGCGGTGGCATCGGCGCTCGCCTCGGCGGCGCGGATGTTCGCCGTGGTCTGACCGAAGTCGTAGATCCGCCAGCTCGCGCTCGCCGAGAATCCGGTGGAGAGCGTGGGATGGAAGAAGCCGCCGCTGGTGTCACCGGTCATCGCATCCGTGGTCTTGCGTGACGAGCCCTCCGCGACCGAGGCCTGGAGCGACACGATGGGCCGTTGCGCGACCTTCGCGGACTGAACACGTGCGTTCGCCTGTTCGATCTGCGCCTTCGTGATGCGAACACTGGGCTGCTGCTGGAGCCCGATCTCGATCGCGCGGGGCAGGGTGAGCGTCTCCTCGCGAGGCTGAGCGGCGGCGGGAGCCGCGATGACCGCAACGAGCGCGAGGGCGCGATGGAACTTCATGACTCGTACCTCAAGGCAGTGATCGGATCGAGCTGCGCCGCGCGAATGGCCGGATAGAGACCGAACCCGACGCCAACGCCACCCGCAACGCCGAACGCGATCCCTGCAGTCCCCACGGGGAAGAAGAACTTCCAGCCGAAGTAGTCGGCCATGTACTTCGCCGCGCCATAGCCGAGCGCGAGGCCGAGCAGGCCGCCGAAGATCGCGAGTACGAGCGATTCGACGAGGAACTGGGTCATCACGTCGATCGGCTTGGCACCGACGGCCATGCGGATGCCGATCTCGCGTGTTCGCTCGATGACGCTGACGAGCATGATGTTCATCACACCGATCCCACCGATCAGCAGCGACACCGCGGCGACGATCGCGAGCAGCGTCGCGATGCGCTCCGTGGAGTCCTTTTGCGCCTGCGCGAACTCCGCGGGGTTGCGGATGCGGAAGTCGTCCTCGTCGGCGCCGTCGAGCTTGTGCTTCTCGCGGAGCAAGGTGGTGACCTTCGCCATCGTGGTCGCGGCGAGGCCCTCCTCGGTCATCGAGATCAGCACCTCGCCCTTGAGGTATTTCGCGAGGCCCTTGTCCAGCTTCTGCTGATAGGTCTTGAGCGGGATGATGATCAGATCGTCGTTGTCGCCGCGCGGGCCCTGACCCTTCATCGCGAGGACGCCGACCACCTCGAACGGCTGGCCGTTGACGCGGATCGCCTGCCCGATCGGGCTCGCGTTCGCGAACAGCTGCGTCGCCACGGTCTGGCCGATCACCGCGACCTTCGCGTTGCTGCTGCCCGTGTCCTCGTCGAACACCGTGCCCTGGGTGGCCTCCCAGTTGCGGATCGTGAACCAGATCGCGGTGGTGCCCGTGACCGACGTGTTCCAGTTCGCCTCCTCCGATGCGATCTGCGTCCTCGTCGACATCGTCGGCGCGACGTACCTGATGCTCGGGATCTCACCCGACTGGAGCGACGCCACATCCTCCCACGTCAGCGACTGGCGCGACCCGGCTCCGCCCGATGCGCCCGAGGTACGCTGCGCCCCGCCGCTCAGCACCAGGACATTGGTACCGAGGCTATCGAACACCTCCTTGACCGAGGCCTGCGCGCCCTGGCCGCCGGCGACCATCGCGATCACCGCGCCGATGCCGAACACGATGCCGAGCATCGTCAGCATCGTGCGGACCTTGTTGCGCCACAGCGCCCGGATCGCGAGCTTGAACGTGGTGAAGATGTTCACGACGCCTTCTCCGCGAGCGCACGATCCGCCGCATCCTTCTCGGCGGTGACCCGCGCGAGCGCCGCGGCCGCATCGATCGGCGCCTGCTGCCGGTCCTCGATGATCAGGCCGTCACGCAGCGTGATCACGCGGGTCGCGTACGCCGCGATCTCCGTCTCGTGCGTGACGAGGATCAGCGTCTTTCCCTGCGCGACGAGGCCCTGCAGGATGCCCATCACCTCGAACGAGGTCTTGCTGTCGAGGGCACCGGTGGGCTCGTCGGCCATGATGATCGGCGCATCGCCCACGAGCGCACGGGCGATCGCCACGCGCTGCTGCTGGCCACCCGAGAGCTGACTCGAATGGTGATCCTCGCGACCGGTCAAGCCGACGGCGGCGAGCGCCGCCATCGCACGCCTGTGCCGCTCCGACGAGCCGACGCCTTGATAGAGCAACGGCATCTCCACGTTCTCGAGGGCCGACGTGCGCGACAGGAGGTTGAAGCTCTGGAACACGAAGCCGATCATCCGGCCGCGGATCTCCGCGAGCTGCGCCTTGGACATCACGCCGACGCTCTTGCCGTTGATCTTGTAGCTGCCCTTCGTCGGCTGATCGAGGCAGCCCATGATGTTCATCAGGGTCGACTTGCCGGAGCCCGACGTGCCCATGATGGCGACCGAGGCACCCTTCTCGATCGTCAGATCGACACCGCGCAGCGCGTGGACGAGGTTGTCCCCCATCACGTACGTGCGCAGGATGCCCACCATCTCGATCAGCGGTGCCATCAGAAAGCTCCGGTCTTCCTCGGTGGCGCGGACACGCCCTGGATCTCGGTGACGAGCAGATCGCCTGGCTGGAGGTCGCCCTCGACCATCTGGGTGACGGATCCGTCGGTCAGGCCAGGCTTGATCAGGACGAGCTTCGCCTGACCATCGACGAGCTTGTACACGGGCTTCTTGTCGCCGTAGTCGCGACCCGGTCGTCCACCGCCGCCGCCATCACTGCCACGCCCGCCCGAACCGGCCGAGCCGTCCGATCCGCGGCCCTGCCAGCCGCCCGAGCCCGAACCACGGCGACCCGAGCCACTGCCGCCACTCTCGCCGCGCATCGCCTGCATCTGTTCGCGTGTGGGCTTGAACCGCAGCGCCGCGTTCGGGATCTTGACCGCGTCGGCGACCTGCTGCAGCACGAAGGTCACGTTCGCCGTCATCCCGGGGCGTAGCGACTTGTCGACGTTGTCGACGTCGATCACGGCGTCATAGGTGACGACACCGCTGGTGGTGGTCGGCGCGTTGCGGACCTGGCGCACGATGCCGTCGAACGTCTTGCCGGGGAACGCATCCACGGTGAACTGCGCCTTCATCCCCTCGGTCAGCCGGCCGACGTCGGCCTCGGCGACCGCGGTGTCGATCTGCATGCGGCCGAGATCCTCGGCGATCGTGAACAACGTCGGCGCCGACAGCGATGCCGCGACCGTCTGGCCGACGTCCACCGCGCGCGAGAGAACGACGCCATCGACGGGCGAGTAGATCGTGGCGTACGAGAGGCTGAGCTTGGCCTGCGCGAGGTTTGCCGCCGCCTGCGCCACCGATGCCTTCGTCGCGAGCAGCGCCGCGCGGGCCGTATCGTACGCGACCTCGGCGCTCTCGACCGTGGCGCCCGCGACGAGCTGCTGCTCCTGCAACGTCCTCTGGCGCTTGAGCTGGCGATCCGCATCCGCGACCGCGACCTGCGCCTTGTTCACGTTCGCCGATGCGAGCGCGAGGCTCGCCGACGCGGAGTCGATCTGCGCCTTGAGCAGCTGTGGGTCGAGCTTCGCGATGATCTGGCCCTTCGTGACCTTGTCGTTGAAGTCCGCGTGCAGCTCGACGACCCGGCCCGAGACCTGCGCGCCGACCAGCACGGTGCCGCGCGCCGACAGCGTGCCGTTCGCGGTGACCTGGGCCGCGATGTTGCCCCGGCCCACCGTCACGGTGCTGTAGGTGATCGGGGTGGCGGCCTTCGCCCACGGCTTCTTGACCAGAAGGAGGGCCACGCCGCCTGCGACGAGCGCGAGTGCCACGATGCGCGGAATCCAGCGTTTGATGGTCACTGCTACCAAGGTGATACCCCGCCACGAACGTGTCGTTGCTCGCGCATTCTAGTTTGTTGCGGAGCGATTGTAGGCGCTTACCCGGCAGGATCGCGGAGCGGACGGAGATCTCAGCGGTACTGACCGAGGCACGCGAGCTCGTTCGCATCGCCTTCGAACGAGTCCTCGCAGAATCGGACCAGCTCGGTCGGCTGGTAGCGCGTCCCCACGAGCGCCTGCAGGCAGGCCTGCTCGTTGTCGTCCCCCTCGAACGCGTTCTCGCACGCGGAGACCGCGGTCACCGGGAGCCACGATGCTGCCATCGTGGTCATGCAGCGCAGCTCGTTCGCGTCGCCCTCGAACGCGTTCTCGCACGCGCCGATCATGGCGACGGGGTCCTGCCACGAGGTGACCGCCGTCGCGAGACACGCGAGCTCGTTCGCATCGCCTTCCATGGCGCTCTCGCAGGCGGCGATCATCGGTCGCGGTGCCGACCGCGTGCGGCTCTGCCCATAGGTGGCCATGCACGCCTGCTCGTTCGCCGGGCCTTCGAACGCGTCCTGGCACACGCTGGCGAGCTCGCGGAGCTGCCCGATGTCCACGGGCGGCGGCCGCCGGTCACGGCGCCAACGGTGATCGGCCGAGGCTGTGGTGGCACCGAGGAGGAGGACCGACGCGAGCGCGAGAAACCGGACCATGAACGACGGACGCATCGCGCCCGGTTTTGTTCAGGCGCGCGTGTGAGTTTTCGTGAACCGGCGTGGTTCCCGGGTCAACGGTGGCCGGCGGCAGCCCCGGCGTGAACGGGGCCCGCCTTGACGTGGGCGCGGCACCCAGCGCCCACGAAGCCAATCGCGATCAGACACGGGATCAAGAGTTTCTTGAGCATGGCCCAGCAGGGTGCACCCGCCGCGCCAGGCTAGATCGCCGGCAGCGGCACCGTGAACAGGTCTCCCATGGTCGGAATCGCGGCGACGTTGTCACCGCCGCACGGTAGTGCGTCGACGCCCATGATCGCCTGCACCGTCTTGAGATACGAGCTGGTGTCGTACGCAACGTCGGAGATGAAGCCCTTCTTGCCGAGCGGTGAGGCCAGGACGAACGGGGGGTCGTCGCCCTGACCCTCTCCCTCGTCGGCGGTGATGATCAAGACGCCGCCGTTCTTGTACGCATCCGAGGCGAGGATCTTCGGGACTTCGCGCGCGAGCCAGGCATCGCCCTGCTTCACGCTGCCATCGTGCATGTCGCTGATCAGGTCCGGCGTGATGAACACGTAGTCGGGCATGTTGCCGGACGCGAGATCCACGGCGAGCTCGGAGTAGTCGACCACGTGTTCGATGCAACGCTGCGAGCGGACCGCCGTGGTACCGGTCCACGACACGAGATCATCGAAGAACACGAACGGGTTGTGCTTCACGGCGTAGGTGCCGGCGTTGACGATCTTGCACGGCTCGCCCATCGACTCCTGGTAGGACTTCCACGTCTTGCCGACGTGTTCGATCTGATCGACGAGGTGCGAGGTCGTCGCGATGTGATGCGACTCGGGGCCGTTGTTGTCGAGGATGCCGAAGTTCTGGCCGGACACCATCCAGATGTAGTTCGGCTCGCTCGGGTGAACGCCCGAGTCGACGTAGCCGTTCGCGACGGCGTTGTCGGCTGCGAACCTGGCGAGGAACGGCGCACTCCCCGAATCGAGGAGCATCCGCCGCGACTTGTTCTCGATCACGAGCGTGAACACCGTGCCCGTGAACGCGGAGGACGTCGCGGCCGCGGCGACGGTCCTGGCTCCCAGCGGACGACATGCCCGATCCACCACGTTCCCTGTCAGATCGCCCCCGCCTCCCGACGAGGACGAGCAAGCGGTTGCCAACAACGCGAGCGAAAGCATGCCGAATGATTTCCTCATCCCGAACACCGTAGGCACGGCAGCATGCAGCGCCAATCAGGCCGACTCGTAGAGCGCTATCGCACGGCGAGCGCGTCGGCCTCGATACAAGCCCATGCAGCCGCTCGGGACTACATGAGCAGTGCGCCCTCGATCTCCTCGAACGCCCCGGCACGCCAGCGGGTGAGCGGGCTCCGGCCCTTGAGGAGGTTGTCGGTCTCGACGAGCACCGCGCCGAGATCGACGAGCCAGCACTTCGGATCGGCCGCGGACGGCGCACCGACATCCTCCGGGACGTCGGTCGGTGGCATCCACGCGGTCATCTTCATCGAGTCGCCGGCGATCAGCGCGCGAACGGCGACGTTGCCGAGCCGGCTGCCGAGGAGGCGATCGAACGCCGACGGCCGGCCGCCGCGCACCACGTGACCGAGCACGGTGACGCGCGTCTCGATGCCGCTCGGGTCGGCGTTCGGGGAGTTATCGCGCAGGCGGGCGTCGACCTCGGCCTTGAGCTTGTCGGTGGAGATCGCGCAGCCCTCGGCCTTGATGATGATCACGCGGCGCGACTTGCGCGCACGCGAGCGGACGGTGAGGATCGTCCTGACGACCTGCTCGACGATCGCAGCTTCCGGCTTTCCCGACTCGGGGAACAGGGCGAGGTCCGCGCCGACGGCGATCGCGGAGGTCATCGCGAGGTAACCGCAGTCGCGGCCCATGACCTCGATGATGAACGTGCGGTCGTGAGCGGTGGCGGTGTCGGCGATCTTGTCGACGGCCTCGACGATCGTGTTCATCGCGGTGTCGACGCCGATCGACATGCCGGTGAAGCCGAGGTCATTGTCGATCGAGGCCGGTACACCGATCACGTTGAGGTGCTGGCCGCCGAGCTCCTTCGGATCGCAGAGATGAAGCGCGCCAGTCAGCGAGCCGTTGCCGCCGATCACGATCAGCCCGTCGACGCCGCGGTTCGCCAGGATCCCGCGCGCCTTGTCGCGGACCTCACGCATGTGGAACTCCTTGCACCGGGCGGAGCCGAGGATCGTGCCGCCGTCGCGGAGGATCCCCGAGACATCATTCGGCATCAGCGGGACGAACTCGTCCTCGAGCAGCCCCTTGTAGCCGCGCTCGATGCCCACGATGTCCGCGCCGGCGGCGCGCCCGACGAGGGCGGCCGCGCGGATCGCCGCGTTCATGCCCGGGGCGTCACCCCCGCTCGAGAGGATTCCGATGCGCTTGGATCCAGCCATGGAGGTGAATGTAAGCCGGATCGGACGAGGTCGGCAGTGGGCGGGGGCCCCGTTCGAGCTAGACTCCAGGCGGTGATCCGGATCGAACGGCAGGGCGCCGTTACCACGGTGGTGATCGATCGGCGCGCGTCCAAGAACGCCGTCGATCGGCAGACCGCGGAGGCGCTCGCCGATGCGTTCCGGGCGTTCGGCGCCGACCCCGGGCAGCGCGTCGCGGTGCTCCACGGCGATCACGGCACCTTCTGCGCGGGAGCGGATCTCAAGGCGATGGCCGCGGGCAACCCGAACCGCGTCGCCGCGGATGGCGATGGGCCGATGGGACCGACGCGCATGCTGCTGGGCAAACCGGTGATCGCGGCGATCTCCGGGCACGCGGTCGCGGGCGGGCTGGAGCTCGCGCTGTGGTGCGATCTACGGGTCGCCGACGAGGATGCCGTGCTCGGCGTGTTCTGCCGGCGGTTCGGCGTGCCGTTGATCGATGGCGGCACGATCCGTCTGCCACGGTTGATCGGCCTGTCGCGCGCGCTCGACCTGATCCTCACGGGCCGCGCGGTTTCTGCCGCCGAGGCGATGGCGTTCGGGCTCGTCAATCGGGTGGTCCCGGCCGGGCAGGCGCTCGCCGCGGCGCAGGAGCTGGCGAGTCAGCTCGCGGCGCTCCCGCAGGCGGCGCTCCGCGCGGATCGGACGAGCGCATATCTCCAGCACGATCTCGATCTTCCAGCGGCGCTCTCGAAGGAGCTCGAGCTGGGCGCCACCGCGCTACAGGAAGCCATCTCCGGCGCCGTGCGGTTCGCCGGTGGCGCCGGTCGTCACGGGGAGACGACGTGAGAGGCATCGTTCTCGGGCTGCTGCTCGCACTGCTGATCACGGGCTGCATCGTCAAACGCCTGCGGACACCGGAGCTGACGGGCACGTGCGACGGCGCGTGCGCGCACTACATCGAGTGCAAGCCGGGGCATTCCGAGGCCGATCGGCGAAGGTGCACGCTGGAGTGCCCCGAGGTGTTCAGCGATCGCGACTCGCTCATGGGCTACGAGAGTCTGGCGTGTCACGACGCGGTCGAGTACGTCGACGGCAGCGCCAAGAGAACGGCAGGAACCGCGACCCCAGCGCAATGACCTACCGCGACGACGTCGACACGCTGTACACGCGCGCGATCATCCTGCAGAAGGAGCTCGATCGCGCGAACGACCAGCTCGCAGAACGCGACGCCGAGCTGACCCGCCTGCGGGGCCCGGCATTCTCGGCGGCCGAGACGAGCCCAGGCATGCGCCAGCTGCGCAGCCTGCCAGATCCCGATGACGTGCTCGCACGGCTCGTCGATGCCGAGGACGCGACGCCGGCCGCGGCGGTCCGGACCTTGCCTCCGCTCGCGGAGGATGTGCGCCCGACAGAGCCGCCGATGTCGCGCGGCAAGGTACTCGAGCGGCTGCGCGATCGGCTGGGCGCCCTCGACGAGGAGGCGCTCGTGGTGATCGGCACGATCATCGAAGAGCTCGGAGACGAGGCGCCCCTCGACAAGTCCGGGCTCCTCGAGAGGCTGCGGCCGATCGCCGAGAGGATCACGCAGTCGTTCTGGCGGCGCCGCTGACGTATCCACAGTGGCATGATGGGCGCCGGTGACGCACGGCGAGGACATCACGCTCGATGGCACGCTCGAGAGAGTCGTGTTCAAGAACGACGAGTCGGGATTCACCGTCGCGCGGTTCATGACGCCGAAGCAGGAGATCGTGACGATCGTCGGCGAGCTCGTGGACCTCAACGAGGGCCTGCCGCTCCGGCTGGTCGGGCAGTGGGTCGAGGACAAGAAGTTCGGCCGGCAGTTTCGCGTGTCGACGGCCACTCCGCGATCGCCCGAGACGCTGATCGGAATCGAGAGGTTCCTCGGCGCGGCGGGCGTGAAGGGCATCGGACCGCAGATGGCGAAGCGGCTGGTCGAAAAGTTCGGGATGGACACGCTCGAGGTGATCTACAAGGAGCCGCAGCGGCTGACCGAGGTCGTCGGCATCGGCACGGCGCGCGCGAAGGAGCTGTCGGCCGCGTTCGTCGATCAGCGGGCGATGCAGGAGGTGATGGTGTTCCTGCTCGGTATCGGTGTCGCGCCGTCGATGGCGCCGCGCATCATCAAGCGCTACGGCAAGGACGCGATCAACATCGTGCGCGCGAACCCGTACCGGCTCGCCCACGAGGTCCGCGGCATCGGGTTTCGCACGGCGGATGCGTACGCGCAGAAGCTCGGCCTCGCGCGCGATGCACCGGAGCGGATCGAGGCCGGCCTCCTGCACGCGCTCGAGACAGCGTCGGAGGACGGGCACATGCACCTGCCCGACGAGCAGCTGATCACGCAGACCGCGGAGCTGCTCGGCATCGCTGCGGAGCTCATCCCTCCGCGCCTGGGCGCCCTCGAGCAACGCGGGCACGTGATCCGCGAGAGCCTCGGTGATCGCGGCCCATGCAGCCAGCTGCCGTGGGCGTACGAGGCGGAGACCGAGGCCGCGGCGCGGCTCGCGGAGCTGATTCGCACGCCGGCGCGAACCTCCACGCTCGACGTTCACGCGGCGATTCACGCGTTCGAGGCGGTCACGAACCTCGCACTCGCCCCCCAGCAGCGACGGGCCGTAGAGGCCGCGCTGCTCGACAAGTGCGTGGTCATCACCGGGGGGCCCGGTGTCGGCAAGACGACGATCGTGAAGGCGATCGTGCACCTCGCGAAGCTCACGCACCGCAAGGTCGCGCTCGGTGCGCCGACCGGTCGCGCGGCGAAGCGA
>JAYVLW010000586.1:0-2638 GCA_043759315.1 Myxococcales bacterium | reverse complement strand
GCCGTGGTGGTGGCCGCGACCGCCGCGTCATCGCCGTAGAGGATCTTGCCGCCGCGCATCACGAGCGCGACGTCTTTCGGCTCCGCCTCGATCACGGCGCGATAGCCGGTCTTGTCGTGGCGCGAGAAGATCGAGATGTCCGCGACGCGCCCCGGCGCGAGGATGCCGATCACGTCATCGGTGGACGTCACGGCCGCGGCGTTCGCGGTGACCATCTGCCACAGCTGGACGTCGGTGAAGTAGTTGTCGAGGTAGGCCTTGTTGAACCCGTCGGCGCACGCGAGCTCGCGGAGCAGGTTCATCGAGCCGGTCGGCATCCAGTCGGTGCCGAGCGCGATCTCGACGCCGAGGCGCGCGGCCACCGAGACGCGTGCGGTCTCGCCGTAGAGCGTGATGTTCGAGCGTGGCGACCAGATCAGGCCCGTGCCGGCGGCCGCCATCGCACCGTAGTCCGAGGGCTGCAGGCCGATCGCGTGGATCATCGCGGTCTTGCCGAGCACGATGTTGTTGGACACGCCCGGCGCCGCCGTGTCGTACGCGTCCGAGCTCTGGCACAGGAACTCGTTGCGGGCGGTGGCGTCGACGCCCTCCGACGTGTGCGGCTCGTACGCCTCGTCGCTCGCGATCGATGCGGCGGTGGTCGCCATGCCACCGTAGTTGCAGTCGGCGGTGCGCCGCGTTCCACTCGAATCATCGAGAGGGAACGTGTCGAAGTTGACGGCCTTCTGGTTCAGGCCCTCTTCGTTGGCCGCCTGATCGAGGTTGCGGAGGATGCCGGCCTGACCGCCGGAGCCCACGATCGACGTGGCACCGCCCATCAGGAACCGCAGCTCGCCCCACCGGATCTGATCCGCGGTCGCGCTGCCGGCGGACGGGATCTTCGGCTTGCCGTCGAGACCCTTCCGCCACTGCTGCCGGTCGTCATAGCGAACACCGGTGTCGTTGTAGGGGGCGTTCTGGGTGAACGTGATGTGGTCGTGCGTGTTGATCAGGCCGGGCGAGATCGCCCCGTCCGGGCACGAGATCACCGTCTCGCCACCCTGCGCGCAGTTGCAGCCGACGCACGTGATCGAGCCGAGCGCGTCCACGGCGACCTGCCCACCGTGGAACAGCTTCGTCGGGGTCAGCACCTCGCCCTTGATCAGCTTGCTCGTGCCACCCGCGGTGATCGAGCACGTCCCGCTCGACACTGGGGGCAGCGTCTCGCAGGTGACCTCGGTCTGCGTTGGCCCGTCGGGCGGCGCGTCGGGGCCCGCATCGGGCGTCGCCGGAGAGTCATCACCGCAGGCGGCGATCGCGAGGACGAACAGCGAGAGAACGGCGACGGAGACACGGCTGCGCATGAGGGCGCAGACCCTATCACGCGACCCTGGATCTCCGAGGGAAAACGCCTGTGAGCCACCTCACGGCAAAAACGTCACACGAGCGTCGCCGAGACGTCAGTCGAGGGGCTGCTCGAGGCTGTCAGCGACGAACCCCATGACCTCCTGGAGCATCTGCCCGAAGTCGTCATAGAACTGCTGGTCGAGCGCGTTGTCGCGCGCGTCGTACATCACCACGGGCGCCTCGCCGTTGGGCTGCGTGCGGCTGACGTCGAGGCAGAACCACTCCTGGTACTGCGCGCCCATGCCGACCACGACGAGGTTGTCCGACAGCTTGCGCTGCACCCGCGCATCCAGCGTCCGCCTCACGACGTCCGCGTCCGCGTCGCTCGCGCGGACGCCCACGAAGTCGTGAACGATGCCAAGGTGCGCGGGGATCGCGATCCCGCCGAACGTTCGCAGGAACGTGCGGTAGGACGGAGGGAACGTGACGCCGAGGGCTTCCTCGGCGGCGGTGATCGCGGCCTCCGGAACCGGCCCCGCGATCTCGCACGGATTCTCGTGCTCGCGGAGGCGGCGGCGGACGCGTTCGACGAGCTCGATGGTGTCGGACGTCATGTCGTGCACGTCCGATTATGCACGGGAGCGATCAGGAAGCGATGCGAGGAAATCGCGCACGCGGCGATCACGCGATCGCTCGTGTCATCAGTTGACTTTCACGACGGGCGAGGCATTGCCGCGGGAAACGTCAGCGCATCGACCACCGCGAGCTCCATGTCCGTATCGGTGATCTGAAACGCCGATTGCATCACGCCGAGGAACGGGATCACGCGCCAGCTCGGCACGGTGGCCGGGATCTCCGCGACGAGCGTGTACACCACCATCCAGTAACGGTCGACGGGATCAGGCAGCGAGTGCGCGACCTGTGCGAGCTCGCTGAACACCTGGGCATCCGCCCGGCGCGGGCGACGGAACGCGCGATACAGCTCGGAGTCGAGCTCGTCGGTCGTCAGCTGGAGATCCGGCATAGCGGAGAAGAAGTCCCTCACCTTGAACCGCTGCTCGTCATTGCCGAGCCCGCGCGCGAGGGCACGGAGCGCGAACACTTCGGCGGCGACGGGGATGAGATTCTTCACGCGCAGGTAGCGATCGTTCAGGTACTCGGCGAGCTGGTGCGCGCGCGCCGCATTGATGATCTGCCCCGATTCGAGCGGGCTGATGCGCAGCGCGATCCGCAAGCCTTCGAGGAACGAGAGCTCTCCGTGATGCATGACGTCGTCGGCAGCCGCGACCTCCGCCGCCATGCCGTACGCGGC